>DASSTH010000419.1:0-17247 GCA_035708025.1 Nakamurella sp.
TGGTGGTGCCGGCCGGCTCCACCGTACCGACTCTGCCGGAGGTGCGTTCCGAACTGGCGGACCTGCCAGCGGCCCACCGGCCCCGCCGGCTGCTGGCCATCGCCGCGATCCCGATGCTCGCCTCCGGCAAACCGGACCGCGAGGCGGCGCGGCGGATCGCCCGGGACCGGGCGGCCAAGGAGGGGCGGACAGGGTCGGCAGCCGGCGAGGGACGGACGGAGGCGGCAGCCGGGGAGGGCCGGACGGAGGCGGCAGCCGGCTCCGGTTAGGGTCAGTGCCCGTGGCCGGAGCAGAGCAGTGGCTGTCCGCGGCGCGCCCCCGCACCCTGCCGGCGGCCGTCGCCCCGGTGCTGGTGGGTTCCGGGATCGGGGCGGCCTTGCACCAGTTCTCCGGATGGAAGGGCCTGCTCGCGCTGATCGTCGCGCTCGCCATGCAGGTGGGCGTGAACTATGCCAACGACTACTCCGACGGGGTGCGGGGCACGGACGCGCACCGAGTGGGCCCGTTCCGGCTGGTCGGCTCCGGTGCCGCGGCCCCGCAGACGGTGCGGGCCGCGGCGTTCGGCTGTTTCGCGGTTGCCGCCGGCGCGGGCATCGTGCTGGCCGCCGTCACCGCCTGGTGGCTGGTGCTGGTCGGCGCCGCCTGCATCCTGGCCGCGTGGTTCTACACCGGCGGCCCCCGGCCGTACGGCTACGCCGGGTTCGGCGAACTGTTCGTGTTCGTGTTCTTCGGCCTGGTGGCGGTGCTGGGCACCGCCTACGTGCACGCGCACCGGATCTCGCTGACGGCGATCGCGCTGGCCATCGGGGTCGGGCTGATGGCGTGCGCGCTGCTGGTGGCCAACAACCTGCGCGACATCCCCTCGGACGAGGCCGCCGGCAAGCGCACGCTCGCCGTGCTACTGGGCGCCCCGCTGACCCGGCGGGTGTACGCGCTGATGGTGGCGGCGGCGTTCCTCGCGGTGATCGTGGTGGGCTTCCGGCACCCGTGGTGCCTGATCGCACTGGCCGCGGCCGCTCTGGTGATCCGCCCGGTCCGGCAGGTGCTGGGCGGTGCGAAGGGGGCGGAGCTGATCGGGGTGCTGGGCGCCACCGGGGCCACCGAGTTCGCCTATGCGGTGTTGCTGACGGCCGGCCTGGTGCTCGGCCGCTGACCACGGGCCCGCACCTCACCCCGATGCGTCCTGCAGATTGCGCGTAATAACGCGCGATCTGCGGGACGCACGAGCGGGATCGACGCGGCTGGCACGATGTTCGCATGTTCATCGCGGGGCGCGGGACATGGCGGATCGCCATCGACGAGCCCGTGGTGCTGCGCCTCGCCCTGTACCTGCGCGACGTGGAGAACCTGCCGGTCGACACCGATCCGGCGATCCCGCCGCTGGATCCCGCCCCGGGCACCTGGCCGGTGTGGGCGCGTCGCCCGCTGCACCCGGCCACCTCGCTGCCGCCCGATGCGCTGGACCGCCGGGCCGCCGCCGCCCAGTGGGTGCTGTGGTGGGACCACCTGCTGCCGCTGGGCGATGCCGCGCGGGGCGAACTGCGCAGCCCGTCGTTCCCTGCGCTGTCCGGTCTACCGGCGATCCGCACGCTGCTGCGTCACCACTACGAGACCGCGATCGCATGGGCGGAGGGCATCGGTGACGACCCGCGGATCAAGCGCGACCACCTGGCGGCGGGCTCCCGGCTGACCGACCTGGTGGACGAGCTGGAGCGGGAGTCCGGCCGCCCGGCGCTGCCGTTCGAACTGCAGATCACCGTGATCGGCGTGCAGACCAAGCACGCGTGGGTAATGTCGCCGCACCACCTGTTGTTCACCCACCACCTGATCGCGGACGACGAGAACACCCTGGACTGGCTGCGCCGGCGCATCCGCGCCATGGCCTGAGCGGCCGGCGGCCGGCAGCTACCCGCTGACTGAACCGCGTGCCGCGGAATACCCGACAAAAGCGCGGCGCGCGGTTCAGTGAACGCGAGAGGGCGCGCGTCAGGAAGGCGAGAGGGCGCGCGTCAGGAGGCGAGACGGCGCGCGGTTCAGTGAACGCGAGAGGGCGCGCGGGTCAGTGACAGTGAGCGGGGCCGTGCGGCGCGCGGGTCAGTCAGCGGGCCCGGGCGCGTCGCCCAGCAGGGCCGCCCGCAGCCGGTCGCGCTCGGCGCTGCGGCGGGACCGCGCCCGGGCCAGCGCCGCGGTCAGGCGGTGACGGGGTCCGCGGAACAGCAGCAGTGCCAACGGAAGCTGCAGCACCACGGCGAACGCCAATGCCACGATCAGCGGCATCACGAACATCAAGGCGACGGTCAGCACGGCCATCAGCCCCAGGCGCAGCACGGTGTACAGCGCGATGGCGCCGATCAGGTCCCCCCGGGCGGCGGGTGGCGTCTGGAACGGCTCCGGGTCCGCAACCTCCGGCTCCGCAACCCCCGGGTCCGGCGGCTCCGGCCCCACCGGCTCCGCCTTGACAGCCGGCCCCACCGCCGCCTCCGCGGTGGGGTCGGGGTGCACCGCCGGCTCCGCGATCAGATCGTCGGGGTGCACCGCCGGCTCTGCGCCGGGGCCCGCACCCCGGGCGGCATCGCCACCGGCCTGACTGCCATCCACGACATCCGAGGATAGCGGCGTCCCGGCCACGGGCCGGCCGGGTCAGCGCCGCTCCGGCGCCGGGTCCGCGGTGTGGGCGGCGTGCGCCGGGCGGGACTCGAACCGGGTGGACAGCACGACCGTCGTCCGGGTCCGTGCCACCCCCTCGATCGCCCGCAACCGGCCAAGACACAGGTGCAACTCGTCGACGCTGGGCACCCGCACCAGGACGATGAACGCCTCCTCGCCGGCCACGCTGTAGCAGCTCTCCACCTCCGGCATGGTCTCCAGCGCGGCCGCGATCACCTCGTCCCGGCCGTACTCGCCGGGCTGGATGCCGATCAGCGCCGTGACGCCCAGGCCGATCTCCCGCGGCTCCACCACCGCGCGATAGCCCCGCAGGATGCCGGCGGACTCCAGCTTGGCCACCCGTTCGTGCACCGCCGACGAGGACAGCCCCACCGTCCGGGCAAGCTCCGCGTAGCTGGCCCTGCCGTCGGCTCGCAGAGCGTCGACCAACCGGCGGTCCACCGCGTCCATGATCACCCCCGGGGGCTGGCTGCACGGGCTTGGTCGGCGCTCGGGAGACACCGTCACCAGCGGCCTCCGGTGCCCGGTTGCATCCGCAATGCCGCAGTTCGGGGCAGGGTGGCCCGTCAGCCGCATGGTACCCAGGGGCGCAGTCGGACCCGCATAAGGTACTCGTTAACAAACGCTGGGATCAGTACCGCCGAACGGGTGATGTGACGGCGGTCCGTCCGACGCAGCGCATCCGGAGGTCGCTCAGGGCGGCGGGAAAGTACCGTCGACGACCCGCAGAGCGCTCGCCGGGTCATCACGATGGGGTGACCGATCGTAAAGCCCGGCATTCCTCGCATTACGTGCTTACTGTCCCATTACTCGCAGGATACGATTCGAGTAACCGGGTATGAACGGCGCACAATGGGCAACAGGCCGGTCCACCGGCCGGCGACAGCCCAGTCGGGGCCCTTGACACAGGAGGTGGCAGGTGAGCATGGAGACCACAGAACGATTGCTGACCCCAGGAGAGGTCGCACTGATGTTCCGGGTCGACCCGAAGACCGTCACGCGGTGGGCGTCGGCGGGCCGCATCGGCTCCATTCGCACGCCTGGCGGGCACCGCCGGTTCCGCGAATCCGAGGTCCGCGGCCTGCTGGCCAACCTGACCATGGAGGCCACGCACGCCAGCGCCTGACCACGTCCGGTCCGGATGCGCCCGTCCGGAACACGAAGGCCCCCGGCCCGCCATCGGCGGCACCGGGGGCCTTCGCGCATGCCTGGTGCGAATCCCCCGCAAACCCCCCGCTCGGCCTCCGCTGCCGAACGCGGCGCACCACATCGCCGGTATGCGTAGGGTGGAGGCAGACAAGGGAGGTGTCCGATGTATCTCATCGTTGCCTTCGCGGTGACGATCCTGGTGATCGTCCTCGCCTGGCGCGGCATCGGGACCGCCCGGGGCGATGGCCAGGGGGTCGCGCCGACTCCGCGTCCCCGCCACAACCCCCGGGTCGTGGCGCCGGACGACGACCCCGAGTTCCTCTCGGAGATCGACCGACGGCTGCGCGGCGAGGACAAGAGCAACTAGCCCGCGAGTGCCGGCCTCGGCGGTTCGTTGCCGCCGGGGCCCGGTCCCTTCTTTTCGAGCAGGCCGCGGACGGCTAGCGGACGCTGCCGGGCCGCGCCGCCGCATGGCACGCCACGGTCGTCAGTTCAGGCCGGCGTAGGAGTGCAGGCCCGAGATCACCATGTTCACGAAGAACAGGTTGAAGATGATCGAGGCCAACCCCACCACGCTGATCCACGCCGCGGGGCGGCCGCGCCAGCCCGCCGTCGCTCGCGCGTGCAGGTAGCCGGCGTAGATGATCCAGGTGACCAGCGCGACGGTCTCCTTCGGGTCCCAGCTCCAGTAGGAGCCCCAGGACACCTCGGCCCACAGCGCCCCGGCGATGATGGCGAACGTGTAGAACGGGAAGGCCGCGATCGCGCTGCGGTAGGCGATCCGGTCCAGCTTGTCCAGGCTCGGTAGCCGGGTGGGCGTCTCGTCCGGGTCGATCAGGCCGGCCGCTACCCGGCGCTCGCGCCGGTCCCGTACCAGGTACACCGCCGACGCCACGCCGGAGAGCATCAGCACCCCACTGGTCAACGAGACGGCGGCGACGTGGATCACCAGCCAGTAGGAGTTCAGCACCGGCAGCAGCGGGGCCGCCTGGGTGTAGAGCACCGTGCCGGCCAGGAACACCAGCACCGTGATCGGCATCATCACGTACACGCCCATGGCCCTGGCCCGGGTGCGCCACAGCACCACCAGCCAGGCGGCCACCGCCGCGCCGGTGATCATCAGCGTGAACTCGTACATGTTGCCCCACGGCGGCCGATGCGCGGCGAACCCGCGTGCCACCAGCGCCAGCACGTGGCAGGCGAACCCGACCAGCGTCACGGCCACCGCCGCCCGGCCGAACCGCTCGCCCATCGGCACCCGGCGCGAGCCCCCGGCGACCGGTGCACCCGGGCCGTAGGCGGGCCTGGTCAGCACGCCGACCCCGCCCGCCGCGCCGGACGACGCGGCCGCGGCGGTGAGGGTGCCGGCGGCCGTGGCGGGCTCCCGGGGCGCCCGGCGGGTGGCCGATTCCACCGCGTGGCACACCAGCGCGACCAGGTAGCCGGCCATCGCGCCCTCTACCGCCAGGTCGGACAGCTGCGACAGGTTCTCCTGGATGGCCACGCTCACTCGCCCTTCGCCTTGTCCGGACCGCCGTCCGGCATGGTCACCGCCACCGCTTCGGCAGGGTCCGCGCTCGATGCGCCCGCGGCCCGCCCGTCGGCAGCCTGCGCGTCCTGCGACCCGGCGATGGCCACCAGGGCGGAGAACTCCGCGCCGTAGCCGGCCTGGTCGGTGCGCGCCAGCCCGCCGATCTCGACGACGCTGCCTGCTCCGGTGCGGACGGCATCCGCGCTGCCCGGGCTCAGCGTACGGTCGCCCCCGGCCGGACGCGCACCCGGCTCTGACCCGGGCGATCCGGCGCCGGAAGCGGCCGGCCGGATGCGGTACCACACCCGGCGGCGCTTGATGGTCAGCGAGGTCAGCAGCCCGGCCACCAGCAGGATCGCGAACACCAACGCCCAGCCCTGGGCCGGGTCGTAGGAGGTCTGCAGGGACACCCACGGCTTGGCACCGGTGAAGGTGATCACGGTGCCGTCCGACAACGTCATGGACTCCCCGGGGGTCAGGTTGGCCCGGCCCTGCGACTTCAACAGGCCCAGCGAGACCTGGTCGGTGTCGATGGCGAACACCGACTGGGACCGGCCGCCCTCCATGCCGAGGTCGCCGCGGTAGACCTCCACCGCCACCGCGGGAGCCAACAGGTCCGGGAAGCCGGAGGTCAGCACCCCACCGTTGAGCACCCCACTGGGTGCGAAGATGCCGACGATGGCCAGTTGGTGCTGGCGGACCGCCGACCCGGTGTAGCCCGGCGGGTCGGTGATCTTGATGACGCCCTGCGAGGTGAACATCGAGTCCTGCGGCTGGAACGGCGCGTCGTAGTCGCGCACCTGGCCGTCCGGATAGCGCACGGTGAAGGTGGGTGAATAGCCGTGCCCGAGCAGGTACAGCCGCTGCCCGGCGATCCGCAGCGGGTTGTTCACCTGCAGCTCGGTCCGCTGCCACCGGTCGCTGCCCAGTGCCGCGCCCGACTGGATCTGTACGTCGGCCAGGAAGGACTTGGCCATCCCGTCGTCGTTGTAGTCGGCATGGAACCCGTTGACGGTGACGCAGAACGGGGCCATGTCGGTGCCGTCCACCAGCCGCCCCGGGCGGAAGTTGTCGTAGGCGATCGGAGTGGCCGAGCAGAACCCGCCGCCGGAGGTGACGATCACCGAGCCGGCGAAGCCGAACAGCGAACCGACCGCGACCGCGATCAGCAGGCCGAGCACCGAGAAGTGGAAGACCAGATTGCCCACCTCGCGCAGGTATCCGCGCTCCGCGGACACCGTCACCACCCCGTCCCGCTCCGGGCGCACGGCCACCCGCCAGCCGCCGAAGCCCTTGTGCCGCAAAGCCCGCCGGATCCGCTCGGCCGCCGCATCGGGCGGCTCGTCGACCGTGACGGTGGCGTGGTGCGGCAGCCGGGCCAGGTTGCGCGGGGTCGACACCGGCTTGGCCCGCCACTGCCCGATGAACTCGAAGGTGCGCGGGGTCAGACAGCCGACCAGCGAGATGAACAACAGCAGGTAGATCGCCGAATACCAGGGCGAGGCGAACACGCCGAAGAAGCCCAGCCGGTCCAGCAGCGGCCCCAGCGTCGGGTGATCGGCGATGTACTGCGCGGTCTTCGAGGTGTTCAGGTCCCACTGCGGCAGCAGCGCGCCGGGCAGCGAGGCCAGCGCCAGCAGGAACAGCAGGATCAGCGCGGTGCGCATGCTGGTCAGATGGCGCCAGATGGTGCGGGCGAAGGCGGTGACGGCGCGCACCGGCCCGCCGGGCCGCCGGGATGCCGGCCCACCGGATCCGCCGCCGTGGACCTTGCCGTCGGCGGCCATCCGGGTCTCGGTGCGCACCCGGACGGAGTCGCGGGGCGGCATCAGCGCACCCCCGTCACAGCGAACCTGCGGATGCTCACAGCAACACCACAGCGCCCTGCAGGCGGCCGATCACCGCACCCCACACCCCGGTCACCATCAGCACCCCGATGATCACCAAGGCGGCGGCGCCGACCAGTTGGATGCCCCGGGTGTGCCGGCGCAGGAACGCCAAAGCGGTGCCCGCCCAACCGAATCCGACGGCCAGCAGCACGAAAGGAACGCCGAGCCCGGCGCAGTAGAACAGCACCAGGAACAGGCCGCGCCAGGCGTTGCCGTTCCACTCGGTGGCGTAGGACAGCGCCAGGATGCCGGCCAGTGTGGGGCTGGTGCAGGCCAGCCAGCCGGTGCCGAACGCCGCGCCCAGCACCGGCGCGCCCCAGAACCGCCCGCGCGGGCGCACGTGCGGGCGCCACTCCCGCTGCAGGATCGGCACCGCGCCCGCCAGCACCAGGCCCATCAGGATGGAGATCGCCCCGCCGATGCGCATCAGCAGGTCCTGGTTGCGGGTGATGCCGGAGGCGAGGCCGAGCACCAGCGCGGTCTCGGCCAAGAACACCACCGAGAATCCCGCCACGAACAGGCAGGTGGCGCCGACGGCGCGCCAGCGCACCCGCGATGCGGAGGACGGCGAATCCGTGCACACGGCGATCGGCGAGGCGGCCCGCACGGCGGTGACGGGATGCCCGCCGGCCGCGGTCGCGCCGGCCGGACCGGCCGCCTCGGCTGCCGGCGAGGGCACCGCGCGCCGGGCGTCGCCGGCCTCCGCCCCCACCAGCCCGGCCAGGTACGACAGGTAGCCGGGCACCAGCGGGACCACGCACGGGGAGGCGAAGGACACCACCCCGGCGGCCAACGCCAGGGCTGCGGCCAGCAGGAACGGGCCGGAGATGACCGTGTCCGTCACGCCCACGTCAGCTCTGCTCCTTCTCGGCGGCGATGTCCGACACCACGGACTGCAACTCGTCCATCGAGACCGAGGTCAACCAGATCTGCGCCACCCGGTGCTGCCGGTCCAACACGATGGTGGACGGGATCGACGCCGCCGGATAGCCGCGCAGCGACAGGATGGTCCGCATGGTCGGGTCGTAGATCGACGGGTAGGGAACCTGGAACGAGCGGTGATAGTCCTGACCGGAACTCCGCGGGAGTCCCTTCTCCAGGTCGATGCCCAGGAACTGCACGCCCTGGTCCGCCAGCTTCTCCGACGCCAGGTTCAGTCCGGGCTGCTCCGCCCGACAGGGCGGACACCACGAGCCCCAGAAGTTGATCACCACCACCTTGCCGGCGTAGTCCGCCAGCGAGAGGGTGCCGTCGCCGGTCAGGTCGGGCCCGGACAGGTTGCCCACCGTGCCGCGCTCGGCCACCGGGTACGAGATGTCCGTCTTGCCGCCCGGCGAGACGAAGGTGAACGAACCGCCGTACACGGCTGCGTCGTCACCGGTGCTGCAGCCGGCCAGCACCGCCAGGCACACCAGCAGAGCCGCCAGCCAGCCGGCGGATCGACGCGGCGCGGGTATCCGGGTGCGGGTCGCGGTCATGCGCCGGTCTGCCCGGTGGTCCGTTGCGGCACGATGTCGCCGGCCGGTTCGGAGTACCGCAGGCGGCGGAACACGCCGTCCTCGAAGTGCAACGAGGTCAGCGAGGCCAGGCCGCATTGCCGCTTGGACGGGTTGTGCCACAGCCGGCGGCCCTCCAGGTAGCGACGCAGCGTCCAGATCGGCAACTGGTGGCTGACCAGCACCGCCTCGTGCCCGGCGGCGGCGTGCACCGCGCTGTAGACCGCGCCCAGCATCCGGTGCGCGATGTCCAGGTACGGCTCTCCCCAGGACGGCTGGAACGGGTTGCGCACGGCCGGCCAGTAGCGCGGGCGACGCAGCACCCCGTCACCGACGGAGAACCGGGTGCCCTCGAACACGTTGGTGGGCTCGATCAGCCGCTCATCGGTGACCACCGGCAGGCCCAGGGTCGCCGCCAGCGGAGCGGCCGTCTCGCCGGCCCGCTCCAGCGGTGAGGCGGCCAGGTAACCGATGTCGGCCCCGGCCAGGTGGTCGGCCACCTTCTCGGCCATCGCCTTGCCGACCGTCGACAGGTGGAAGTCCGGCAGTCGCCCGTACAGCACCCCGCTCGGGTTCTCCACCAACCCGTGCCGCAGCAGGTGCACCACCGTCCGGACGGACGCGGCGGCCGCGCCGGGCTCGATGGGAGCCGAAGCCGGCCGGGCGCGGGATGCGGAGCGGTCGGGCACGGGGTCATTGTCCCAGGTGATGCTGTGAGGTCGGCGCATGGTGGGGGTCAGCTGCGATGGCAGATGCGACAACCGCCGCCGGCCACGCAGCGGTCAGCGGCCGTCGGACCGCGCCGACGTGCCGGGATCTGCCCGGATGCGGCCGCGGCGCCACAGATCGGTGACGGCGACCACCAGCAGCAGGCCGGCCACGGCACCGATGCCGATCGCGCCGGCCAGCCAGGGACCGGAGTAGGCGGTGATGATCGTGTGATCCGTCCCGGCCACGTACGGCGGGAAGGTGTGATCCCGGACGGCATGCCGGGCCATCAGCAGTCCCGCGGCGATCAGCACCGCCGCGCCGGCCAGCGCCAGCCCACCCCGGATCGCCAGAGCGGAGCGCACATCGCTGCGGGCCAGCCTCGCCCAGCGCGGCCGCTGACCGGGCTCCGGTGCGACGGGTTCCCGCGGGGTCGCCGAGGGGGCCGGCGCTGGGTCGTGGGTCACGCGTGTTTGCGTGCCTTGATCCGCAGGAAGTACTGGGCGCCGGAAGCGAGATAGCACAGCACGACGGCGATCAGCACCGCCATCGTCGCGATCAGCGTGACCATTCCGGAGATCTGCAGGAACATCGCGCCCAGCACGGTGACCACGGTGATCGTCACCAGCACCCGGCGGGCCCAGGCGGCGCCGGTGCGCAGGAACCAGCCGGCCGTCACAGTGGCCAGGCCGAGCACCACGAACACCACGAACAGCCCGAGGTACACCGATCGCAGGCTGTCCCAGTCCGCGGACCCGTACGGCGCCATCCGCTTGCAGGTGTCCACCAGGTCGGTGGGCGAGGTGCCGGTGACGGCGTCCCCGATGCCGCCGACCTGCTGGCACTTGGTGACCTGGTCGGTGTACGCCTGCTGCGAGCTGGTGACGACGAAGTCCAGGTTGGTCAGCCCCATCACGCCCTGCAGCAGATAGATCAGGCCGCCGACGATGGCGAGCACCACCGCCGTGATGACGCCCTTGGGGGCGCGCAGCGGGCCGGTGTCGTCCTCCGGGATGGGTGGCGGGGCGAGGGCGGCGGAGAGCGAGGCGAGGAAGCCCCGGCGCGCCGCGGGCTGCTGGCTGGAACTCGTCACCCCACGAACCTACCGGGTGAGCCGCAAGATCCCGACATACCGGCCCGCGGCGTGATCGTCACCGCACGTACATCCGGCGGGCCTTGACCGCGTTGAAGTAGGCGTTCGACGGTCCCAGGTACATCAGGATCAGCGCGATCACCGCGATGGCGCACTGCACCCAACGCAGTGCGGTGCTGGAGCCGACGTCATAGACGGTGCCGTCCACGGTCACCTGCGCGGAGGCGCTGAACACGCTCAGGATGGTCAGCGCCGCGAGCACCGTCAGTACGATGCGGGACCAGTTGCGGCCCTGGTACATCTTGACCGCGAAGAACACGTACAGCGCCAGGAAGACCAGCCCGACCACGATGAAGATGGTCTTGGCCGTGTTGACCACCGTGCTGGCGGGCACGCCGTTGATGGTCTCGCCGATGCCCGCGGCGCGGATCGCGTCCTCCCAGACGCCGCTGGTGAACACCAGCACCACGCTGACCACCGAGATCGCGGCGGCCAGCATCCACAACCAGAAGGCGGCGGCGACGGTTCCGGGCCGCTGTGGCGCCGGCGGCAATGCGGCGGGATAGCCGCCCATCGGTCCGCCGGGATAGGCGGGCATGCCGTAGCCCGGCTGCCCGGGCTGGACCGGATAACCGGCCTGCGGATAGCCGGCCTGCGGGTAACCGGACTGCGGATAGCCGCCGGACTGCGGATTGCCGGCCTGCTGGTAACCGCCCGATTGCGGATAGCCGCCCTGCTGGTAACCGCCCGATTGCGGATAGCCGCCCTGCTGATAGCCGCCGGACTGGGGATCGCCGGAGGTCTGCGGGTAGGGCTGCGCCGGATACCCGCCGGGGTCGGCCTGTGGAGTGCCGGCCGACCACGGGTCGCCCTGGCCCGGGGCGCCGGAGGATCCAGGGTTCTGTGGTGTCGTCATGGCCGCATACGGTAGTCGCCGTTCACCCGGAAAGCGGTCGATTCGACCAGCAGCCGCGGGTGTCGAACTACTTCCGCCGGGGCGACTTGCGCGGTGGCGGCAGGGCGCCCTCGGCGCGCAGCCGGGTCGCGTGCCGGGCCAGCGCCGCCACCAGCGACGGCACCTCCGGCACCTCGGGCAGCACGTCCACCCGCAGTCCGAACTCGCGGGCGGTCTCGGCGGTCTTGGGCCCCAGGCAGGCGACGATGGTGCGCGCGTGCGGCTTGCCGGCGATGCCCACCAGGTTGCGCACGGTCGAGGAGGAGGTGAAGCAGACCGCCTCGAACCCGCCGGTCTTGATCGCCTCCCGGATGGGTGCCGGCGGCGGCGCGGCGCGCACCGTGCGGTAGGCGGTGACGTCGTCCACCTCCCAGCCGCGATCGCGCAGCCCGGCGGCCAGCGTCTCGGTGGCGATGTCGGCGCGCGGCAGCAGCACCCGGTCCACCGGGTCGAACACGTCGTCGAAGTCCGGGAAGTCGTCCAGCAGCCCGGACGACGACTCCGGGTGCCCGGACACCAGATCGGGCTCGATGCCCAGCGCGCGCACCGCTGCCCCGGTGGCCGGGTCGACGCAGCCGATCTTGACCCCGGAGAACGCCCTGGCGTCCAGGCCGAACTCGGTGAACTTCTCCCAGATCGCCCGCACCGCGTTGGTGGAGGTGAACACCAGCCACTGGTAGCGGCCGTCCACCAGACCCTTGACCGCACGCTCCATCTGGGCCGGGCTGCGCGGCGGTTCCACCGCGATGGTGCGCACCGTCTCCGGGATCGCGCCGTGCTCGCGCAACAGGTCCAGCATGTTGTCGTCCCGGTCCCGGGTCTGCGGCACCAGCACCCGCCAGCCGTACAGCGCGCGGGACTCCCACCAGGACAGCACCGCCCGCTGGGACACCCCGGCGCCGACCGTCACCACCAGCGGTCCGGTCAGATCGCGGCCGATGGCGTCCAGGGTGGCGACGGTGCCCTCCACGGTGCGCTGGGTGGGCAGGGTGGCGGAGGCGGTGACGGAGGCCGGCGTGGCCGGGCCCAGCCCGGCCTCGGCCAGCGCGGCCGCGGTGTCCGCCAGGTGGCCCGCCGACGCCTGCAGCAGCAGCGTGCCGGGAGCACTGGCGAGCCGGGACCATGCGGACTGGTCGGCGGCCGCCCGCACATCAGCCACCGTGTGCACCGAGCCCACCGGGATGCCGGCGTAGGCGGCCGCCGCGGTGGCCGCCGGCAGGCCGGGGATCACGTCGAACGGCACCTCGCTGGCGGCCACCGCCTGGATCTCGGTGACCACCGGATCGGCGGTCAGCACGTCGCCGGCCACCAGCCGCACCACGGAGCGGCCCTCCCGGGCGGCGCTGACCAGCGAGCCGGCCACCTCGGCCGGGTCGCCGACGGCATGCTGCACCTCGGCGCCCGCGGCCAGCCCGGTGATCGGTGACGGCACGTCGGGGTCGGTCACCAGCAGCGCGGCGGCGCCCAGCGTGTCGGCGGCGCGCACGGTCAGCAGGCCGGGGTCGCCGGGGCCGGCGCCGACGAAGGCGATACGGCCGGTGCGCACGGCGCTGGTCATGGAGGGCTCCTTGCCTCTGGTGGGCTTGCGGGTGGCGCGGCGGCGCTGCGAGGACTGCGACGGCACCGGCCCGTTAGCGGTCTGGGACGGTCGGGTGCCCTGCCCGATGGTGCTGGTGCCGGATCTGGCGCCGTGTTCCACCGACCGGCCGGACGGGACGGCGTCCGATCCCCGGACCGCTTCCTCGGCCGGTGTCCCGGTCGCTGTCTTCGTCGCTGTCACAGTGCCTCCAGACGGGCTGCCGACCTGCCCCGACGGGATTCGTGGAAGGCCAGCATCTGCAGTTCCAGGGCCAGGTCGATCCGGCGGAGCTCGACGTCGTCGGGCAGCACCAGCCGGCCGGGGGCGAAGTTGAGGATGGAGCGCACACCGGCCGCCACCAGCACGTCCGCGACCTGCTGGGCCGCGGACTCCGGCGTCGCGATGACCCCGATCGTCACCGCCCGGGCCCGGCACACCTCCGCGGCTTCGGCGATATCGGACACCACGATCCCGGCCACCGAGGTGCCGATCTTGGCGGGATCGGAATCCAGCAGCACGCTGATCGGGAAGCCGCGGCCGGCGAAGCCGCCGTACCCGGCCAGGGCGCTGCCCAGGTGACCGACCCCGACCAGGGCGACGGGGTAGACCGCGTGAGCGCCCAGGGTGCGCTCGATCTCGGCGGTCAAGGTGGCGACGTCGTAGCCCACCCCGCGGGTGCCGTGCGAGCCGAGATAGGACAGGTCCTTGCGCAGCTTGGCCGAGTTGACCCCGGCGAACGCGGCGAGTTCGTCGGAGGAGATGGTGCCGTCCGGCACACCGGCGGACAGCACCCGCAGGTAGCCGGCCAACCGGGCCACGGTGGCCTCCGGGATGGCACGGATCGAGGAGCCGCGTCGACCCGGGTCGGCGTGCCCTGTCACCGCCATGCTCACCTGCTGCCCCGTCCGGCGGGGATCGGCCCCGCTCCGCGCCGGCGACCGGCATCTGCTAGGTCGCCGATGACAACGACCTTAGTCACTTGTGAACGCAGGCACAAAGTCACCGTGGGACGCTCATCCCACCTAATGGGACAATCGTCCGGCCTGGACCGATCATGAATCCAAGATCACATTCGGGCCGCCCCACCGGCGGTGACCGGGAAGGCCGCGCCCCGCGGCGATGCGGCGGCGGCGGCCGCGGTGATCAACCGCGCAGCGCGGCGTCCAGGTCGGCGACATCCAGGTACAGCGCGGCGATCTCGCGGCCGTCGAGCAGCACCACCGGCACCCGGTCGCCGTACTCCGTGCGCAACTCCGGGTCGGCGTCGACGTTCACCTCGGTCCAGGCCTGCCCGGCGCGCTCGCAGACCTCGGCCACCGCCGTCCTGGCCGGGCCGCAGAGCTGACAACCCGGCCTGGTGAGCAGCTGGACCCGTACCGCCGGCCGCGGCGGCGCTGTCGGATCCGTCACCGCCGCTTGCCCTTCCCACCCAGCGACCTGACGATCACCATCCGCTGGATCTGGTTGGTGCCCTCGACGATCTGCAGCACCTTGGCCTCCCGCATGTACCGCTCCACGGGATGATCCTGCACGTAGCCCGCCCCGCCCAGCACCTGGACCATGTCGGTGGTGACGGCCATCGCCATGTCGGTGGCGGTCAGCTTGGCCATGGCCGCCTCGGCGGAGAACGGCTTGCCGGCGTCCTTCCGCCGGGCGGCGTACAGGTACAGCTGGCGGGCTGCGGCGATGCGGGCCGCGGCGTCGGCCAGCAGGAACGCCACGCCCTGGAAGCTGTCGATGGTCTGGCCGAACGCGCGCCGCTCGCCGGCGTAGGCCACCGCCGTGTCCAGCGCGGCCTGCGCCAGCCCCACCGCGCACGCGGCGATGCCCAGCCGGCCGGTGTCCAGCGCGGACAGGGCGATGGCGTAGCCCTGCCCCTCGGCGCCCAGCAGCCGGTCCGCGCCCAGCCGGGCACCGTCGAAGCGCACCGCGCTGGTGGGCGAGGCGCGCACGCCCATCTTCCGTTCCGGGGCCGCGGCGCTGACCCCCTCCAGCCCCCCGGGCACCAGGAACGCGCTGATCCCGGCGGACCCGTCACCGCCGGTCCGGGCCAACAGCAGGTAGAAGTCGGCCACCGGGCCGTGGGTGATCCACGCCTTCTCGCCGGTGACGACATAGTCCGCGTCCGGTCCCTCGCGGACCGCCCTGGTGCGCATCGCCGCCGGGTCGGATCCGGCGTGCGCCTCGGACAGGCAGTAGGCACCCAACGTGTCGCCGCCCAGCATGTCGGGCAGCCAGCGCTCGCGCTGCTCGTCGGTGCCGAAGTGCGCCACCCCGTGGCAGGACAGCACGTGCACGCTGATGCCCATCGCGACGGTGAGCCAGCCGCGGGCCAGCTCCTCCAGCACCTGCAGGTACACCGTCGCCGGCTGACCCCCGCCGCCGTACTGCTCGGGATACGGCAGCGCGAGCAGCCCGAGCTTGCCGATGGTGCGGAACAGCTCGCGGGGGAACTCCCCGGCGGCCTCCGCCCCGTCGGCCCGCGGCAGCAACTCCCGTTGCACCACCTCGCGGGCGAGTTCGATCAGGTCCGCTGCCTCCGGTGTGGGCAACTCGCGGTCGACGACCCCCAACGGCACGACAGGTCTCCTCACTGACGCTGGCGGTGGTCCGGCGCAGCCCGGTGGACGACACACCCGGGTGGGCGGTGCGGCCTCCCGGACGGCACGGCTTGGCAGACATTGTGCGGCATCATCGGCCTTCCTAGTGTCGGACGCCCGATGATGTCGCCCGGCCGGTCCGAGGGAGACGCCGGCTAGCGCCGGCGAGCCAGGAACTCCTTGAGGGCGACGGCCTGGTTGTGCTCGGGGTCCGACGCACCGAACAGCAGGCAGACCCGCTCGGAACGGGCCCGCTCCAGCAGCGGACGCCACAGGTCCTCGGATCCGGCCAGCTCGTCGGCGTAGCGCCGGCGGAACTCGGCCCATTTGGCCGGATCGTGGCCGAACCACTTCCGCAATTCGCTGGACGGGCCCAGCTCCTTGATCCATTCGTCCAGCGCGGCCCGCTCCTTGGACAGGCCCCGCGGCCAGAGCCGGTCCACCAGTACCCGGTACCCGTCGGACTTCGCCGGGGCGTCGTACACCCGCTTGACGATCAGGTCCATCTCAGACTCCTCGCCCGGACCGATTCGGCCGCCGCGGCGGCACCCGGTCCGGATCGGGAACCCGCCGCCGTTCACTCCGGCCCGGTGATGCCCGGGTCAGAAGAGATCGTCGTCGGTGTCCTGGGCGCTGCGCCGGGACCGGCTGCCGTCGGCCGGCAGCTTGATTCCCAACGTGTCCAGTCCGGCGGCCGACTCGGGACCGGTGTGCTCGCCCTCGCCGGCGGTGCCGGTGGTTTCGGGCCGGTCGGTCTCGCCGTTGCGGTGCGCGGTGGCCCGCAGGGCGACCGGGGCGTCCAGCACGATGCCGCGATGCTGCGCGTACCGCTGCCGGACGGTGTCCCGGTCCAGCCGGCCCACCTCGGTGCGCGGCAGCATGTCCACCAGTTGGTAGTCGGTCGGGCGCTTGAAGGGCGGTAGCAGGTCGGCCAGGAAGTCGTCCAGATCGGCGGCCGTCGGCCGGGTGCCCGGCTGGGCGACCAGCGCCGCGACCACGGTCACCCCGCCCCGCCCGGGGACGCCCACCACCGCGGCGTCCGCGACGTACGGGTGCTCCACCAGGACGTCCTCCACCTCGCGGGGATAGACGGTGAAGCCGGCCACCGTGATGGTCTCGGCCGCCCGGTCCACCAGGTGCAGCTCCCCGGCGTCGTCCAGGTAGCCGATGTCCCCGGTGACGAACCAGCCGTCCGGCCCCGGTCCGCCGTGGCCGTCCGGCCAGTACCCGGAGAACAGCGTGTCGCCCCGGATGGCGATGGGCCCCACCTCGCCGTCCGCCGAGGTGTCCGCCAGCAGGTCACCGGAGTCGTCCGGCCGCTCGCGGACGGGCCGGCCGGCGCCCCCGTCACCGCCCGGTGCCTGGTCGTCGGGTCCGCCGGGCTCCGTCCGGTCGCCGGAGCCGACGTCGTCCCCCTCGGATCCCTCGGCTGCCGTGGGCCCGGCCGGCTCGGTGGACCCGTTCGGCTGGGTGGATCCGGCCGGCTCGGTGGATACGGCCGACTCGGCGGATCCGGTCGGCTCGGCGTATCCCGCCGGCGCCGGGGATTCCGGGTCTCCGGAAGATCCCGGGGATCCGAC
>DASSTH010000420.1:0-31893 GCA_035708025.1 Nakamurella sp.
CCTTCATCTTCGACCAGGGATGCCCACGCCGCACCGCCGACCCCGCCGTGGCACCCTGGAGGGGTCGCGCTGTCTGGGCGCATCGGCAGGAAGGGGCGGCGGACATGGGCGCGCTGATGAGGCTGGTCAACCGGATCGTCGCGTTCCTGGCACGGCGCCGGGTCGACCGGGACGAGGGCCGTCGCTAGCCGACGCACCCCGCCGTGCAGTACGCGAGGCGCTGGCGACGCCGTCGCGTCGTGAACCCTTCCGCCCGGTAACCTCGCGACCATGACCGACACCCCGGCCGCGCCGCCGGACCTCGCCGCCACTGGAACTCCCGTCACCGGCGGGGCCGGCCCGGCAACCCCCGGCACCGACGGTTCGGCCATCGCCGAGCTGTCCGACCGGTTCGTGGACGACCTGTGCCGGCTGAGCCCCATGACGGCGATCTGGATCGGGCGCCCACAGCCCGGGGAGGGCCGGCTGGACGACCTGTCGCCGGACGGGCGCGCCGCGGAGCGGGAGGTGGTGTCCGCGGCGGCGACCGCCCTCCGGGACGCGCAGTCCACCGGCCCGGCCGACGACATCGCCCGCGAGGTCATCCTGGAGCGGCTCGGGCTGGAACTGGACAAGTTCGACTCCGGCTGGGCGCATGCCCAGCTCAACGTCATCTCCTCACCGGTGCAGGAGGTGCGGATGATCTTCGACATCATGCCCACCGCCACCGACGAGGACTGGCAACTGCTGGCCGAACGGATGGCCGCCGTCCCGGCCGCGCTGGCCGGCTACCGGCAGAGCCTGGCGTACGCCGCGGACCGCGGGAAGGTCGCCGCGGTTCGCCAGGTCGACAAGTGCGCCGAACAGTGCGCCACCTACGCCGGCGGCGCCTCCGAACCCGGCTTCTTCTCCCGGCTGGCCGCCTCGGCCGGCAAGGACGGCGCGCTCGGTGAGGCGCTGGCCCGGGGCGCGGCCGCCGCGGAGGCCGCCTACGGCGAGCTGGGCGGCTACCTGTCCGGGGAGCTGCGGCAAAAGGCCCCGGCCAAGGACGCCGTTGGCGAGGAACGCTATTCGCTCGGATCCCGGGACTTCCTGGGCGACGCGGTCGACCTGCGCGAGACCTACCAGTGGGGCTGGCAGGAGTTCCTGTCCCTGGAAGCCGAACTGCGCGAGGTGGCCGGGCGCATCGCCCCCGGGCAGGACCCGGCCGCGGCCGCCGCGAAGCTGGATGCCGACCCGGCCTACCAGGTGCACGGCCAGGACGGTCTGCAGGCCTGGATGCAGGGCCTGTCGGACCGGGCGGTGGCCGAACTGGGGCGCACCCATTTCGACATCCCCGAACCGCTGCGCACCCTGGAATGCCGGATCGCCCCGCCCGGTGGCGGGGTCGGCGCCTACTACACCGGCCCCAGCGACGACTTTTCCCGTCCCGGCCGGATGTGGTGGTCGGTGGAGCAGGGCCGGGAGGACTTCTCCACCTGGCGGGAAACCACCGTGGTCTACCACGAGGGCGTCCCGGGCCATCACCTGCAGATCGCCACCGCCACCTACCAGCGCGAGCACCTCAACGTGTTCCAGCGGATGATGGCCGGCACCTCCGGGCACGCCGAGGGCTGGGCGCTGTACGCCGAGCGGCTGGTGCGCGAACTGGGATACCTGGACGACGACGGCGTGCTGCTGGGGATGCTCGACTCGCAGCTGTTCCGCGCCGCCCGGGTGGTGGTGGACATCGGCATGCACCTGGAGCTGGAGATCCCGTCGGGCACCGGGTTCCACGAGGGCGAGCGCTGGACGCCGGAACTGGGGCTGGAGTTCCTGCTCACCAGGACCATCTCGGACCCGGCGCACTGCCGCGACGAGATCGACCGGTACCTGGGCTGGCCCGGTCAGGCGCCGGCCTACAAGGTGGGCGAGCGGGTCTGGCTGGCCGGCCGGGCGGACGCCCAGCGGCGGCACGGGGCGGACTTCGACCTGAAGGCCTTCCACACCGCCGCGCTGAAAATGGGCGGGATGGGTCTGGGTCCGCTGGCCCGCCGCCTGGCCACCCTGTAGTCGGCCACCGGCCGGACCGGACGGGAGATGACGTCAGCCTTCGCGCCGGCCCCGCTGGTGTTGGCCGCGATGTTCGCGGCCGCGGTGGCCGCCCCGGCACTGACCGCCCGGTTCGGTCGGCGGTCGCTGATCGGGCTGGCCGCGTTGCCGGCCGCCGTCGCGGTCTGGCTGGCCACCTTGCTGCCGGGGCTGACCGGCGGCGCGGAGTACCGCAGCCGGACGGCCTGGGCGCCCGGGCTGTCGCTCGCCCTGGACCTGCGGCTGGATGTCCTCTCCGGCGTGATGTGCCTGGTGATCAGCGTCATCGGGGCCGCCGTGCTGGTGTACTCCGCGCGCTACTTCCCGCCCGACGACGACGGGCTGCCCAAGTACGCCGGATCCCTGGTGGCCTTCGCGGCGGCCATGCTGGGCCTGGTACTGGCCGACAACCTCATCCTGCTGGTGATCTTCTGGGAGCTCACCGGGATCCTGTCCTACCTGCTGATCGCCCACCGGGTGCGCAAGCGGTCGTCCCGGCAGGCCGCCTCCCAGGCCCTGATGGTCACCACCGCCGGCGGGCTGGCCATGCTGGTCGGTGCGGTGCTGCTCGGCGTGCACGCCGGGACCTTCTCGCTGTCGGCGATCCTGGCCGACCCGCCGGGCGGGGCAGCGACGGCGGTGGCCGTGGCGCTGTTGCTGGTGGGCGGCATCAGCAAGTCCGCCGTCGTGCCGTTCCACTTCTGGCTGCCCGGGGCGATGGCCGCGCCCACACCGGCCAGCGCCTACCTGCACGCGGCGACCATGGTCAAGGCGGGCATCTACCTCTTCGCCCGGCTGGCGCCCGCATTCGCCACCCTGCCGTTCTGGCGTCCCGGGCTGCTGGTGCTGGGCGGCATCACCATGCTGGCGGCCGGCGTCGCCGCGCTGCGGCAACGCGACCTGAAACTGCTGCTGGCCTACGGCACGGTCTCCCAGCTCGGGCTGCTGACCATGCTGACCGGTTCGGGCACCCCGGATGCGCTGCTGGCGGGGGCGGCGATGCTGATCGGCCACGCCACCTTCAAGGGCGCGCTGTTCTTCGTGGTCGGGATCATCGACACCACCACCGGTACCCGCGACCTGTCGGCGCTGTCCGGGCTGGGCCGGCGGATGCCCGTGCCGGCCGCACTGGCCGGCCTGTCCGCGCTGTCCATGGCCGGCCTGCCGCCGATGATCGGCTTCCCGGCGAAGGAGGCCGGCTACGCCGGGCTGCTGGCCGCCGGTGACGCGGGACACTGGCCGGCCGTGGTGATGACCGCCGGCTCGGTGCTGACGGTGGCCTACACCGCCCGGTTCTGCTGGGGAGCCTTCGCCAGCAAGCCGGGTGTCCCGCCGACCCGGCCGAGCAGAGCGTCCGGCTGGCTGATCGGCCCCACGGTCCTGCTGGTGGCCGTCGGGCTGGTGCTGGGCCTGGCCCCCGGGCCGCTGGACCGGTTGCTGCAGCCGCTGGCGGCCCTGGCCGGCGGCGCCCATCCCGGGGCGCTGGCGCTGTGGCACGGCTGGACCTGGCCGCTGGCCATGACGGCCATCTCACTGACCGGCGGCCTGGCCGTGTACGGGATCCAGCGGGCGGTGGAGCGGCGCCGCCGGCTCGCCGCCCCCGGCCGGCCGGCGGGCGTCGGCTACCGGGCGCTGGCCGCCGGTGTCGACGTGCTGGCCGCGCGGGTGACGGCGGGCACCCAGCGGGGCTCCCTGCCGGTGTCGCTGGGATCGATCCTGGTGGTGCTGGTGGCGTTCCCCGGCGGGGTGCTGGCCGCGTCCGGGCTGCAGTCCGGCCGGATCTCGGTCAGCGCGGAGCCGTCGCAGGCGGTGCTGACCGTGCTGATCGCGGCGTTCGCCGTGGCGGCGCTGCGGGCCCGCAGGGCGCTCGGGGCGGTGCTGACCGTCGGCGGCGCGGGCTACTCGGTCGCGGTGTTGTTCGTGCTCCGCGGCGCGCCCGACCTGGCCCTGACCCAGATCCTGGTGGAGACCGTGACGTTGATCGCGGCGGTACTGGTGATCGTGCGGATGCCGCCCGACGCGCTTGCCACCACGCGGTCCGGCGTGCCGGCCAGGGCGGTGCGGGTGACGCTCGCGGTCTGCACCGGTGCGCTGATGACCGCGCTGGCGTTGATCATCCCGGGCCAGCGGCGGGCCGCCCCGGTGTCCGACGGCCTCGGCCCCCAGGCACTGCAGCTCGGCGGCGGGCACAACGTGGTGAACGTCATCCTGGTCGACGTCCGCGGCTGGGACACCTTCGGCGAGATCTCCGTGCTGGTGGCGGCCGCGGTCGGGGTGTCAAGCCTGATCTTCCTGCGCCGGCCGGCGGGTGTGTCCCGGCCCGGCGCCCGGCCGGGCAGCGGCGTCCGGGCCGGGGGTCCGGGTGGCGCCGGCGGTGCGACCGGGCCGCGGGCGGCGGATCCGTCGCCGTGGCTGGTGACCGATGCGGTGCCACGGCGGTCGTTGCTGCTGGAGGTGGCCACCAGGCTGGTCTTCCACCTGATCGTGATGTTCTCGCTGTACGTGCTGTTCGTCGGGCACGACCAGCCCGGTGGCGGGTTCGCGGCCGGGCTGATCGCCGGGATCGCGCTCACCCTGCGGTATCTGGCCGGCGGCCGGCACGAACTGGCCGAGGCCGCCCCGGTGGACTCCGGGATCGTCATGGGCATGGGCCTGGTGGTCGCGGCCGGCACAGCGGCGGCGGGGCTGGTGTCCGGAGCCGCGCTGACCTCGGCGATCTGGCAGGTGGACCTGCCGGTGCTGGGGCAGCTGCGCTTCGTCAGCTCCACCCTGTTCGACATCGGGGTGTACCTGGTGGTGGTCGGCATGGTGCTGGAGGTGCTGCGCAGCCTCGGGTCCGAGCTGGACCGGCAGGCCGGCACGGCTACGGCGGGCGTACCGGAGCCGGTGGCATGACCGGCGACGCCTTCCTGGCCGGGGTCATCGGGGTGTTGTTCGCCGCCGGTGTCTACCTGATGGTCAGCCGCAACCTGATCCGGGTGCTGCTGGGTTTCCTGCTGGTCGGCCACGGCACCAACCTGCTGTTGCTGGCGGCCGGGACCTGGGGCGCCGCACCGATCGTCGGCGAGTCCGGCGGCCCGGCGGGGGAGGCCGACCCGCTGCCGCAGGCCTTCGTGCTCACCTCCATCGTCATCACGCTGGCGGTCTGCTGCTTCCTGCTGGCGATGGTGTTCCGCAGCTACCAGCTCACCCGCCGCGCCGAGTTGCAGACCGATCCGGAAGACGTGCTGGTGGAGGCCGGACCGGGTGGTGCCGAATGACCGCGCTGTTGCCGGTGTCGGTGATGCTGCCGCTGCTGGGCGCCGGGCTCACCCTGGTGGCCCGCCGGGCGGCCGGTGTGCAGCGGGTGATCTCGGTGCTCGCACTGGCCGTCCAGCTGGTCACCGAGTGCGCGATGCTCATCGGCATCGACGCATCCGGGCCCATCGTGATGCACCTGGGCGGCTGGGCGGCGCCGGTCGGGATCGCGCTGGTGGCCGACCGGTTCGCCGCCATCCTCATGGTGGTGTCCACGGTGGTCACCCTGGGCGTGCTGGTGTACGCCATCTCCCAGGAGACCGCCGGCCACCCGGGTTGGTTCGGCCGTGGCTCCTCCGCGCCCGCCTTCCACCCCGCCATGCTGATCATGGCCACCGGGGTGTCCAACGCCTTCGTGGCCGGCGACCTGTTCAACCTGTTCGTCAGCTTCGAGATCCTGCTGACCGCCAGCTACGTGCTGCTGACGGTCGGCGGCACCGCCGAGCGGATGCGGGCCGGCACGTCCTACCTGGTGGTGTCGCTGCTGTCCTCGCTGATCTTCCTGGCGGCCATCGCCCTGGTGTACTCGGCCACCGGCACGGTGAACCTGGCCGACCTGGCCGGACGGCTCGCCGACCTGCCGCGGGGGCTGGTCTCGGTGCTGCAGGCGCTGCTGCTGGTGGCCTTCGGCATCAAGGCGGCGGTGTGGCCGATGTCCGCCTGGCTGCCGGACTCCTACCCGAACGCCCCGGCGCCGGTGACGGCGGTGTTCGCCGGCCTGCTCACCAAGGTGGGCATCTACGCGATCATCCGGGTGCAGACGCTGCTGTTCGGCGGCCAGGGCTTCGTGACGCTGCTGATGTGGGCGGCGTTGGCCACCATGCTGGTCGGCATCCTGGGCGCGGTCGCCCAGGGCGACATCAAGCGAATGCTCTCCTTCACCCTGGTCTCGCACATCGGCTACCTGCTGTTCGGGGTGGCGATCGGGGGACACGCCGGCCTGGCGGCGACCGTGTACTACGTGGTGCACCACATCCTGGTGCAGACCGCCCTGTTCCTGGCCGCGGGCCTGATAGAGCAGCTGGCCGGCACCACCTCGGTGTCCCGGCTGGGCGGGCTGGCCACCCGGGCGCCACTGCTGGCCGTGCTGTTCTTCATCCCGGCGATGAACCTCGGTGGCGTTCCGCCGCTGTCCGGGTTCCTGGGCAAGATCGGGCTGTTCCAGGCCGGACTGGCGGCCGGGGGAGCGCTGCCCGCGGTGGTGGTGGCCGCCGGGACGGTGACGAGCCTGCTCACCCTGTACGCGATCGTGCGGATCTGGGGTCGGGCGTTCTGGCGGCCCGCGCCGCAAGACGGCGACGCCGAGGAGGCTCCGGACGCCGCCCCCGGAGCCGGCGGTGACGGGGATACCGCACCGGCTGCCAACGGTGACGCCATGCCCGCCGCCGTACCCGCCGTGGGCGGTGACGGGATCGCGGCAGCCACCCCGCGGCGTGCGGCCGGGGGTGGACCCGCGCCGGCACCGGTCGCGTCCCGGGTCCGGCTGCCGGGCGGCATGCTGGCGGCCACCGCAGCGGTGGTGCTGGTCGGCGTCGCGCTCACCGCGGCGGCCGGCCCGCTGTACGGCCTAGCCGGGCGGGCCGCCGACGACCTCGGACACCCCGCGCGGTACGTCACCGCCGTTTTGGGGCAGCCATGACCGACCGTCAGGTTCCCGAAACGCCGCCGGCCGGAGCGCCCACCGAAAACCCGGGGGCGCCGGAGACATCGGAGCGCCGGGCCGCCCGCGGGTGGCGGCTGCACTGGCGCGCGCACCTGATCACCATCGGCGTGCTGCTGGCCGTCTGGTTGGCGTTGTGGGGCAGCGCCACGGTGCCGCTGATCGTCGCCGGGCTGCTGCTGGCCGTGCTGGTGCTGGTGCTATTCCCGTTGCCGCCCATCGAGTTCCGCTTCGGGCTGCACCCCTGGCGGGCCGCGGTGCTGGCCATGCGGTTCGCCGCGGACGTGGTGGCCGCCAGCGTGCAGGTGGCCTACCTGGGCGTGCGCCGCCGGCCACCGGCCACCGATGTGGTCACCGTCGCGCTGGCCACCGATTCGGACCTGATCCAACACCTGACGGCGCTGGCGGTGTCGCTGGTGCCGGGCAGCCTGATCATCGACGCCGACCCGGTCCGGCGCACCCTGACGATCCACGTGCTGTACCCGTCCCCGCGCCCGCCGGACCGGTTCGCCGCCCAGGTGCTGGCCCAGGAGGAACGGATCCGGGCCGCACTGGGCAGCACCGCCCGCCGCAGCCGGCACGTCGAGGAGCCGGCATGACCGTCGTGGCCATCATCGCCGGTTCCATGTTCGGGCTGGGTGCGCTGGCCGCCGCGGTGCGCCTGGTGCGCGGCCCCGGTCCGATCGACCGCGCGGTCGCGCTGGACGTGCTGCTGGCGGTGCTGGTCGGGGTGATCGTGCTGCTGGCCGCCGTGTACGCCAGCACGGTCACGTTGGTGATCGCGGTCGTGGTGTCGCTGCTGGGGTTCATCGGATCGGCCGGGCTGGCCATGCTGCTGCAACGGGAGCGACGGTGAGTGCCGCGGACGTGATCGCCTCGGTGGCACTGATCGCCGGGGCGGCGATGAGCCTGGCGGCCGGGATCGCGGTGCTGCGCTTCCCGGACACCGCCTCCCGGATCCACGCCGCCACCAAGCCGCAGGTGTTGGGCGTTGTGCTGCTGATGATCGGGCTGGGCATCCGGCTGGGCACGGTGGCGGTGATCGGCGAACTGGTGCTGATCGTGGTGCTGCAGTTCCTCACCGCGCCGGTGTCCGCGCACCTGGCGGTGCGGGCGGCCCACCGCAGGGCGGACGCGCCACCGACCGCCGCGGCCACCGAGCAGGGCGGTGACGGGCCCCCCGGGGATGACGATCCGTCAGGCGGGCGGATCCAGCGGCAGTGACCGGCCCAGCACGCCGAACGGGCGGGCGTCGCCGGTGAACAGGAACCCGCGGAGCACGTCCCGGAAGCCCAACCGCCGGTACAGCCGCCACGCCCGGTTCTCGCCCTCCGGGGTGGACAGCAGCACCCGCTGCGCGGTCACCGGTTCCAGCAACCGCCGCAGCGCCGCCTCGCCCAGCCCGCGGCCCTGGCTGTCCGGCCGGACGTGCAGTTCGGTCAGTTCGAAGTAGTCGTCCAGCCACCAGCCGCCGTCCAGCCCCAGCCCGCGCGCCACCTCGGTGTGCCACCACTGACCCGGACGTCCGCGATAGCCATAGGCCAGCGCCAGGACCGGGCCGGTCCCGGCGACGATCACCACGCAGCGGAAGTCCGGGCGGCGGGAATGGTCGCTCCACAGCGGCGCCCTGGACTCCGCGGTTCCCGGCGGGTAGCCCATGGCCTCGACGTAGACGTCCAGCAGGTCCGGCAGCGCGGCGCGGAACTGTTCGGCCGTCAGCTCCACCGGGCGCGGCCGCTCGGTCACGGGGCACCGCCGGTCACTCCGGCCGCGGCCGGCACGCGGGCGACGGTGTCGGAGGCGGAGCTCATGGGTGTATCAGACCACGGCCGGGCGCCGCCCGTGCTCGGGCACCGGGCGTTGTCGTACCCCGGCGGTAGCGTCGAACGCAGGTTCGACGACGAGAGGATGTGACCCGGACGATGACGATGATCACGGCCACCGAGCGCAGGCGGGCGGGGCACGAGGTGGCCCGAGCCGGTGACCCGCGCGCCGGGGCGCGAACCGGCGGGCGGGTGCCCGACAGGCGTGCCGGGTCCGGCCAGCCGGCCGACGGGCGGGCGGGGACCGGACACCAAGCCACCGGGCGGGTGTCCACCGGACGCGGACCGGCCGGTACCCCGGCCCTGCGCCCCCCGGGTCCGCCGCCCATCCCGCGCACGGCATACGACCTGCTGGCCGACGCCGGCCGTGGGTTAGGGCGGGCGATCCGGGCCGGGTCCCCGGCCGAGCGGTACGCGGCCGCACACCTGGCGGCGCTGCGCGGTGCGGCCGCGGTGCTGGCCGCCCGGGCCAAGCCCCGCCGGTCCGCCCGCGGCAGTGCCTGGGAACTGCTGCCCCGGGTGGCCCCGGAGCTGGCCGAGTGGGCGGCGTTCTTCGCGGCCGGGTCCGCCAAACGGCAGGCGGCGGTGGCCGGTGTCACGGCTCAGATCTCGGCCCGCGAGGCGGACGACATGGTGCGCCAGTCGGCCGCGTTCCTGGACCTGGTCGATCAGACGCTGGGCGCCGGCTGACCGCTAGGCTCCTGCCAGGCGGCATGTGCGGCGCCCAACCTCGGCGCGCATTGGGGGCAACGGCGGGCCGCATCGGTCGAGTCGGCAGGGAGCGTGCATGACGGTCCATTCAACGGACCCGGTGGGCGGGTGGTTGGAGCGCTTCGCGTCCAGCACCCCGGAGGCGCACGTGGTGGACGTCGGCGGCGGCAGCGGGACGCGCGCGGTGCCGCTGGCGCAGCGGGGCTGCACGGTCCTGGTGGTGGACGCCTCCACGGATGCGCTGGCCAGCCTGGCCCGCCGGGCGGCCGAGGCCGGGGTCTCGGATCGGGTCAGCGGGCTGCAGGGCGACGCGGATCAGGTGGCGGCCATGCTGCCGGCGGGCAGCGCGGACCTGGTGCTGTACCACCACGTCGTCCAGGCGGTCGACGACCCGGCCCGCGCGCTGGCCGCGGCGGCGGCCGTGCTGCGGCCCGGAGGCCGGATCTCGGTGCTGGTGGCGGGCCGACTGTCGGCCGTGCTCGGGCACGCGCTGGCCGGGCGGTTCGGCGCCGCGGCGGCCATGCTGGCCGGAGATCCTGGGCTGGACCGGCGCTACGACGTCCCCGCCCTGCGCACGCTGCTGGAGCGGGCCGGATTCACCGTGGAGTCGATCACCGGGATCGGGGTGGTGACCGGGCTGGCCGCCGCCACCGGACGGGCGGTGTCGGCCGACGAGCCGGCCCTGGCGGAACTGGAACAGGCGATGGGCACCCACCCGGTGCTCGGGCAGGTGGCCGGCGACCTGCACGCCGTCGGAACCACGCCCGCGCGCTGACCGGGCCGCAGCAGAGGACATCGGGTGGGCCAGCAGGCGGCGCGGCGCCGGGTCACCCAGGACGTGCACGCGGTGGACGACAGCCGTTGCACCATCCTGCATGTCGACATGGACGCGTTCTTCGCCGCGGTCGAGTTGCGCCGCCGTCCGGAACTGGCCGGCCGGCCGATGATGGTGGCCGGCACCGCCGGGCGCGGCGTCGTGCTGTCGGCCACCTACGAGGCTCGCGCCTACGGGATCAGGTCCGCCATGCCCACGGCCAGGGCGCTGGCCCGCTGCCCCGGGATCGTCGTGCTGCCGCCGGACCACGAGGCATACCGGGCCGCGTCGGCGCAGCTGATGGAGCTGTTCGCGGACGTGACGCCGGTGGTCGAGCCGCTATCGGTGGACGAGGCGTTCCTGGACGTCGGCGGTGCCCGGCGCACCGGCGGGCGGCCGGCCCGGATCGCCGTCACGATCCGCCGCCGGGTTCGTGACGAACTCGGCCTGACCGCCACCGTGGGAGCCGCCTCCACCAAGTTCGTGGCCAAGCTGGCCTCGTCACTGGCCAAGCCCGACGGGCTGTTGGTGGTCCCGCCGCAGGACGTGCCCGACCTGCTGCGGCCGCTGCCGGTCGCTGCGCTGTGGGGCGTCGGGCCGCAGACCGCCGGCAAGCTGACCTCCCTCGGGCTGAGCACCGTCGGTGAGATTGCCGACACCGACCCGGACGTGCTGGGCCGGGCGCTCGGCCCGGCGGTCGCGCACAAGCTGCACCAGCTGGCCCACGGACGCGACGAGCGGCCGGTGACCCCGCGCTCGGCGGAGGCGTCCATCGGGGCCGAGGAGACCTTCGCCGTCGACCTGGTCGATCCCGCCGAGGTGCAGCGGGCGCTGCTGGAGTTGTCCGGCAAGGCCGCCCGCCGGGTGCGGCGCGCCGGACTCAGCGGGCGCACGGTGGTGCTCAAGGTCCGGTTCGACGACTTCAGCACCGTCACCCGCTCCGAAACCCTGGACGCCGCTACGGATCAGGACCGCGTGGTGTACGCGGCGGCCAACCGGGGATGGCGCCGGCTGGACAGCGGCCGGCGGCGCATCCGGCTGCTCGGGGTGCGGCTGGAGGGACTGGTGCGAACCGATTCGGTGTCCGAACAGCTGCTGCTCGGCGACGATGCCGACCGTCCGGGCTGGCGGGCCGCGCAGGGCGCGGTGGACGCCATCGCCGAGCGTTTCGGGCCCGCGGCGCCGCGCCCGGCCACGCTGCTGCCGTCACCAGCGGCGACGGGGCGCCAGCAGGGCGATCCGGAAACGCCCGCCAGGTAGAAAGGTGCGTTCAGTGCTCGTATTGTGGGGGTAGACCGTCGGTGACGCGGTCCACGCACTCCAGCGGGCGGATGGTCCGGGATTCGACAGGAGGAGGCCATGGCGCTCTCCGAACACGAGCAGCGCATGCTCGACGCGATCGAACGGGCCCTGTACGAGGACGACCCGAAGTTCGCCAACAGTGTGGATCCCGCCCGTCTCCGTCGCCGTCGCCCCATCCTGTCCGCCGCCCTGTTCGTGCTGGGCCTGGTGGCCCTCGTCGTCGGAGTGATCGCCACCCAGAGCCTGCTGGCCCTCGGCGTGGTGGTCAGTGTCCTGGGGTTCGTGGTGATGGTCGGGGCGGTCGGCCTGTTCGTCTACGGCCAGCCCGGCAGCCGCGGATTCGCCCCGCCGCGCAAGCCCGGCAAGGTCTCCTCATCGCTGTCCGAGCGGATGGAGGAGCGGTTCCGGCGCCGTTTCGAGGACCAGTAGCACCTTCTGCGAGGGCCCAGCCGCACGCCGGTTCGACCGGGTGCAGCGCCCCAGCGCTGACCCAGCCTCGTACTGCCCACCCTTGATGTAGTGACTCGACCGCGCAGACCGGCCCGATCGCGCTCCGACTCGACGCCACCACGAAGCGGTGACTCAGCCGCCCAGACCGGCCCGATCCCGCTCCCGCTGCACGCCACCACGATGCGGTGACTCAGCCGCGGGACCCCCGCCGCAACGACCGGGGTACCACCCGGTCCATCAACGCCCGCGGTGCGGACCGCTCCAGGCCGTCCACCACCGCCAGCACGCCCGGCGCCAGGTCGGGCTGCTGACCGTCCGCCGAGCCGTACCACTCCCGTTCCGCGGTGGTCACCACCGTGCGCAGGGACTCCCGCCCGGTGGTGGACAGGTGCGCGGTGCGAGCCAGCCGGTTGGCCGTCACCCGCGCCGATTCGACCTCCCGCACCACGATGCCGTGATCGGCCAGGGTGTCCTCGATCTCGGCCCAGGCCGCGGTGGCCGCGCCCGGCCGGCCGCTCGCGGCGAGCGCCAATCGGCGCCTGCGGCGCATGCGGCGGATCATCGACGGCGCCGCCACCAGGAGCGCCACCACCAGCAGCGGACCGAGGATCAGCAGCACCAGGGAGACCCAGCGCCACACGGCGGACGACCCGGCGCCGGCCCCCTCACCGGTCTGGTAGCTCTGGTCCGCACCGTCGATCTTCCGCCCCGGCGCCACCGCCGCCCCGGTCAACGAATGGGTGGTGCTGGTGGTGGCCGTGGCCGAGGTCGTCGCGGTGCCCGTCGGCTCCGCTGTGCCTCCGCCGCCGCCCGATCCGCCCGGCAGGAAGCCCTGCAGCCCGCCCTGACCGTCCACCACCGGGGTGGGGTCGAAGGCGACCCACCCGACGGTGTCGAACTTGACCTCGACCCAGGCGTGCGCGTCGGTCGAGACCACCTGGTAGGAGCCGTCCGGCTGCGCAATGCCCTGGGTGAAGCCCACCGCCACCCGGGCGGGGATCCCGATCGCGCGCAACATGATCGTCATCGCGGCGGCGTACTGCTCGCAGTACCCCTCCTTGTTGGTCAGGAAGTCCAGCAGCGCGCTGCCGCTGTTTCCGGTCGGCACCCGCAGCGAATACCGGAACCCGTTGTCCGGGTTCTTGAAGTAGTCCAACACCGCCTGCGCCTGGTCGAACGGGGTGAGCGCACCGGCGGTGATCGAATTGGCCAGGCTCACCACCTGCGATGGCAGGTTTCCGGTCTCCGTGAGCGGGCCGCCGGAGTGCACGTTCTCGGTCTCCAACTGCTCCGCGGTGACGGCCGCGAAGTCTGCCGTCACGGTGTACTGCTGCGGGGTCGTCGGGGTCTGCCGGAACACCGTCTGCAGCTGCTTGTCGTAGTTCCAGCCGGTGGCCAGCCCGGTCAACCGGCTGGTGCCGGGGAAGATCGGCAGGTACTTGTCCCGGTAGTCCTGCGGGGTGATGGTGACGGTGCGGGTATCCGAGCCGGGCGACGAACCGGGTACCGCTCCGTCCAGGTCCGACGCGTCGGCGACCACCGGGCCGAACCCAAAACCCTGGTCCGGCGTCCATTTCTCCAGCGCCATGGTGCGCAGGTACGCGGGCCGCTCCAGGCCGGTGACGCGCATCATGTCGACCGGGTCGGTGGTCTGCAGATTGCCGTGCAACAACGCCCACGGGTTCAACCCGATCTGGCCGCCCGGATGGTCACCGCGCGGCAGCCGGCCGGCGGTGCCGATCGGGGTGGCGGCGTTGGCCAGCAGCAGCGAGCCCACGATGGTGATCGCGGCGATCACCGACCCGCTGATCCCCAGCGACACCCTGGCCCGGGTCTGCGGATGCCACCCGGTATGCCCGGCCACCGCCAGCAGCACCGCGAACAGCGCGGCGGGTGCCACGAACGCGTACCAGGGCAGCATGTCGATCGCGATCGAGGCCGGTACCGAGAACAGGCTGAGCAACGGCAGCGCGACCAGCGCCGGGGTGCGGACCTCGGCGATCAGCACATCGACCAGCAGGGCCGCACCGCCCACCGACAGCGCGATCAGGAAGCCGAGTTCGGGGGTGGAGGGCGCCGGCGGGACGGTGGTCAGGATCTGCTGCCAGGCGTCGTGCAGCAGGGTGCCACCGTCGCGCACCGCGGCCGGTCCGGGCAGCACCCCGCCGATCCCGCTGCTGGTGAACAGGCTGGTCAGGGCGATCAGCATGCCGGCGATCTGCAACAGCACCACGGCCCAGGCGGGGGCGCGCAACAGCCGGGCACCGACGCCGACCAGCCAGATGACGGCGACCACCTCCACCAGCGGAAGCACCCACGAGGTGGAGTCCAGCAGCGGCAGCAGCGCGGTGCTGCCGCCCAGCACGGCCAGCGCCCCGATCAGCGTCGCCAGCAGCACGGGCTGTTCGGCGGCCCGTGCCGGTGGCCGGCTCGCGGAGCCGGGTGGTTGGTGCGGTGCCGGCCGGCCGCGGTCCGGTCCGGCGTCCCGGCGCGCGGCCGGGGGCGGTGCGACGGTGGCCGTCATGACACCCGCCGCCCCGCGTGGAACGCCTCCGCACGGCAGGCCAGCCGCCACGCCGCGGCCAGGTCGTCACCGGGGTGGATCACCACCACGCGCCAGCCGCCGGCGGTCAGCACCGCGGCCGTCGCCGCCGCGGGATGGGCGGGGCCGCGCGCCGGATCCCATTCGTCGGTGGCCAGCAGCAATGCCACGCCCCGGGAGGACCGGGTCCGGCTGGCCACCAGCAGGTGCGCGGCGGCCGGGTCCAGATCTCCCAGCACGGCGACCACCAGCCCGGCGGCGCGCACCGCGGCCGGTTGCAGATCGCCGACCACGTCGGCCTCCACGTCGGCCAGCCCGGCCAGTACGTCGTCGGCGATGTCGTTGCCGGTGGCGATCACCGCTCCGGTGTGGCTGACCAGCCGTACCTGGTAGTCGCCGTCCAGCAGGTGCAGGCTGACCGAGGCGGCCAGCGAGACCGCGACCTCCAGGCTGGACGCCGGGCCGATCCCGCGGTGCGCGGCGGCGCGGTGATCCAGCAGCACGGTGGTCCCGCCGTGCGAGACCGGCTCCTCCAGCCGCACCATCAGTTCGTCGTGCCGGGCGGACGCCCGCCAGTGGATGGTGCGGATGTCGTCGCCCGGGTTGTAGTGCCGGATCCCGACGTCTGGATCCCCGCCGGAGGTGCCGGCCACCGCCTCGCCGGATGCGGCGGACCGGGCTCCGACGCTGGACGGCATGCCGGTCAGTGCCACCACCCGGGGTACCACCATCACCTCGGTGCGGGACGGGATGATCCGGTTGTCCTCCCACAGCCCGAACGGGTCGGACACCCGCACCCGCGGCGGGCCGATCAGGAACCGACCGCGGCGGGCGGCGACCAGCGGGTAGCCCACCACCGCGGTGGCGCCGGGCTTCAGCGGCGGCAGCAGGCAGCGCACGCCGGCCGTCAGGTCGGTGGTGGCGGGCTCCACCACCTCCAGCGGGCGGGTGCGCAGGGCGCCGGTATTGGTCAATAGCAGCCGCACCGACCCGGTCGTGCCCGGGCGCAGCCGGTCGGGCAGCGCCTGGTGCATCGCGGTGAACTGGGTGCGCCTGCTCATCGTGAGCATCATCGCCACCAGCGGCAGCGCCGCGGCCAGGATGCCCACCCGCAGCAGGTCACGCTCGTCCAGCAGCAGCGCGCACACGATGGCGGCCACCCCGCCGGCGAACAGGCAGCGGCCCCGGGTGGTCAGTCCTCGGTCGCCGCGGCCCGCCCGGCCGGAGGGGGAGTCAGCCACCGGCACCTCGCGGCACCCGGACCCGGCCGAGCAGCGCGCCGATGATGTCCTCGGCGGAACGGTGCGCGGCGTGCGCCTCCACGGTCAGCAGCAGCCGGTGCGCCAGCACCGGGGCGGCCAGCCGCTGGATGTCGTCCGGCACCACGTAATCGCGGCCGTCCAGTGCGGCCGCGGCCTTGGCCGCCCGGCCCAGGTGCAGCACCGCACGGGGCGAGCAGCCCAGCCGGACCTCCGGGATGCCGCGGGTGCTGGCCACCAGCTCGACCACGTAGCCGCGCAGTGCTTGGGAGATCTGCACCCGGCCGGCGGCGGCGACCATCTCCGAGACGGTCGCGGTGTCGGCCACCGGGGACAGTTCGTCCAGCGGGTCGGTGCGATCGTGGCCGGCCAGCATGGCGATCTCGCTGGCCGGGTCGGGATAGCCGATCGCGGTGCGGGCGAAGAACCGGTCCCGCTGGGCTTCGGGCAGTGGGTAGGTGCCCTCCATCTCGACCGGGTTCTGGGTGGCCAGCACCAGGAACGGCCGCGCCAGCCGGTAGGTGTTGCCGTCCACCGTGACCTGGCGTTCCTCCATCGCCTCCAGCAGTGCGGACTGGGTCTTGGGGGAGGCGCGGTTGATCTCGTCGGCCACCACGATGTTGGCGAACACCGGGCCCGGCCGGAAGTTGAACTGCCCGGAGTGCCGGTCGTAGACGCTCACCCCGGTGACGTCGCTGGGCATCAGGTCGGGGGTGAACTGCACCCGGCTGACCGTGCCCTCGACCGAGCGTGCCAGTGCCTTGGCCAGGCTGGTCTTGCCGGTGCCCGGCACGTCCTCGATGAGCAGGTGCCCTTCGGTGAGCAGCGCCACCAGGGAAAGCCGGATGACGTCCGGCTTGCCCAGGATCACCTGGGACATCGCCGTCCCGATCCGCGTGCCGATCCGTGCTACGTCGTCGGTTGTCATTCCCGCCGGGCCTGACCCTGTGGTCGTGGGGGCCTGCTCGACGCTCACGTGTTGGGGCACGAGTGCTTCCTCTCCGGCACCGCCGGGGTCGGAATGCCGTGCGGTGTGCGTTCAGTGTGCCAGCAGGCGGGCCGGATCGCCTCGCCTGTCGGGCGGTGACGGAGCGCGCGAATCGCCCGTATCCCGGCCGGACCGGCCAGGCACGTCTTCCTGCAGCACGACCACTGGGGGGCCGCCGGTTCAGCGATCGGGGCCGTCAGGGGGCGACCGCCAGGCAATGTGGGGCGTGTGTGTAACAAAGTGGGGCTCAGTGGAGGAAAATGGGGTAGCCTCGGCACACCGGTCGGCGCGGAGGTGCGGGAGGTGGGGCGTGTGGCGGACCGCTTCTACGGCACCTTTACGCCCCGGCTGGACGACAAGGGCCGGATCACCCTGCCGGCCAGGTACCGCACACCGTTCAACGAGGGCGCAATGGTGGTCAAGGGCAACGCCCGATGCCTGTACGTGTTCACCGTCGAGGGCTTCGACACCTTCGCCGAGGACGCCATCAACGCCTCCGTCACCGACACCGCCGCCATCGGCCAGGCCCGCTACATGCTGGCCAACACCGATCTGCAGGTGCCCGACAGCCAGGGCCGGATCACCCTCAGCTCCCGGATGCGGGACTACGCCGAGTTGGACCGGGACGTCGTGCTGACCGGCCAGGGCTATCGGATGGAGATCTGGAACGCCGAGCGCTGGGCCGAGTACGAGGCGGCCCAGGAGGCCAACTACGTCGACCCGCCAGCGCCCGCCGTGCCACTGCGAGGCGACCTGTGACCGCTCCCTGCCTGCCGGCCTGCACCCGCGGCGGCCCTGGCGCGACTTCCCCCGCGCCAGGTCCGAAGCGGGTGGGGACCAGTGGGCAGGGCAGGTCGGTGACGGGCATCCACCGGGTCGGGCACCTGATCGGTCGCCGGGTGGAATCCGGGGCACACCCGGCCGGGCACCGGAGCGGATCCGCGGCGCACCCGAGCGGGAACCGCGTCGGATCCGCGGCGCACCGGATCGACCACGGAGAGCACCGCGAGGACGGCGATCACCCGGGCGGCACCGGGAAGGGGGACGGCATGTCCGAGCAGCACGTGCCGGTGCTGGCCGCGCGGGTGGCGCAGCTGCTAGCCCCGGCGCTGTCCGGCCGGCCCGCCGTGCTGGTGGACGGCACGCTGGGCCTCGGCGGGCACACCCTCGCGCTGCTGGCCGCCCACCCCGGGCTGCGGGTGGTGGGGATCGATCGCGACCCGGACGCCCTGCGGATCGCCGGGGACCGGCTGGCCGGCGCCGGGTACGCCGGCCGGGTCCGGCTGGTGCATGCCGTGTACGACCGGATCGGTGACGCGGTCGACGGGCCGGTGGACGCCGTGCTGTTCGACCTGGGCGTCTCCTCGATGCAGCTCGACCGGGCGGACCGCGGCTTCTCCTACGCCAGCGACGCGCCGCTGGACATGCGCATGGACCCCAGCGCCGGCCCGACCGCCGCCGACGTGCTGAACGGTTACCCGGAATCCGACCTGGTGCGGGTGCTGCGGGAGTACGGCGAGGAACGGTTCGCGTCCCGGATCGCCCGGGCCGTGGTGGCGGAACGCCGGCGGGCGCCGCTGCACTCCACCGCCCGGCTGGTGGAGCTGGTGCGGGCGGCGGTCCCGGCTGCCGCCCGGCGCACCGGCGGGCACCCGGCCAAGCGGACCTTCCAGGCGCTGCGCATCGAGGTCAACGACGAGCTGGGTGCGCTGCGCCGGGCCATCCCGGCGGCGCTGGAGGTGCTGCGCACCGGCGGGCGGATCGCCGTGCTGTCCTACCAGTCCCTGGAGGACCGCATCGTCAAGCGGGCCATCGCCCCGCTCACCGTGTCCGACGCCCCGGTGGACCTGCCGGTCGACCTGCCCGGCCACGCGCCCACCTTCCGGTGGCTGACCCGCGGCGCCGAGCCGGCCGGCGAGTCGGAGGTCGCGCTGAACCCGCGCGCCGCCTCGGTGCGGCTGCGCGCCGCCGAACGCGTCCGGGAGGCCCGATGACGGTGCTGTCGACGTCCCGCATCCGCCCGGCACCGGCCACCGAGTCCGATTCGGAGGTCTCCCCCTCCGCGCAGCGCGCCCTGCGCCGCCGGCGCCGCCGGCAGGCCAGGATGGCGCACGACCGGCTCAACACCGCCGGCCGTCCGGTGCGGTCCGCGCTGATCCGGGTGCCGTTCGCGGTGGCGCTGATCGCGGTGCTGGGTGGCGGCGTGGGCGGGGTGCTCTACCTGAACACCAAGACGGATGAATCTGGGATCCGCACGGTGCAGGCGCGCGAGGAGTCCGCACAGTTGCGGCTGGAGATCGAGGCGCTGGGCCGCAGCATCGCCCAGCTCAACGCCACCCCTCGGATCGCCGCCGAGGCCAAGGAGCTCGGGCTGGTGCCGGCGGGCGACGCCGCCATCCTGGTGGTGGGCCGGGACGGCCAGGGCAGGCTGATCGGCACCCCCGGCCCGGCCGGCCAGCACCCGGCCGGTGCGGCGGCGTCCGGCGGAGGGCACTGATGCGCGACGGCCGTCCCGGTTCACCGGGTCGGCGGGCCGGCGCGACCACCGCCGTTCGCGCTGCCGAGGCCCGCCAGGGTGCGGACGCGACCAGGTCCCGTCGGCGCGAGCCATCCCGGGCCGGATCGGTCCGCGGCCGCCGGCACGGCCGCGCCAAACCACCCAAGGTCAACCACCGCCGCCGCGGCGCCTTCGCGCTGGTGGCCATCCTTCTGGCGCTCAGCGCCGCCACGGTCAAGCTGGTGATGATCCAAACGGTGGACGCCTCGGCCTACGCGGCGAAGGCGGCGGCGCAACGCGACCGCACGATCGTGCTGCCGGCCACCCGGGGCACCATCTACGACCGCAACGGCACACCGCTGGCGTTCACCGTCCAGGGCCGGGCCATCGCGGCCTGGCCGGCGCTGTTCACCTCGGACGCGGAACGGCACGCGGTCGCCGACATCCTGGGCGACGAACTCGGCCCGGACGTCACCGCCGCGAAGGTGTTCGGCCAACTGACCGACGGCAAGTCCACCTACGTGTACCTGGCGCGCGGCCTGCTGCCGGCCAAGGCGGACCAGATCATGAAGCGGATCAGCGATGTCGTCACCGGGGATCGCAGCCCCGTCACCACCGAGCGGCAAGACCTGCGGCAGTACCCCGACGGCACCGTCACTCAATCACTGCTGGGCGCCACCGGCTGGGACGGCCACGGCACCGGCGGCATCGAGATCAAGTTCGACTCCCTGCTGTCCGGCACCGACGGCTCCCGCACCGTCGACGTGGACGCGCTGGGCAACGCCATGCCCGGCACCCAGCGGGACGAGAAGGACCCGGTGGACGGCGGCGACGTGCACCTGACGATCGACGCGGACCTGCAGTACACGGTGCAGCAGATGCTGCGCGACGGCGTGATCGCCAGCGGCGCGGTGGGCGGCTCGGCGCTGGTGATGAGCGTCAAGGACGCCGAGGTGTACGCGATGGCCAGCTACTACCAGGGCAAGAAGCCCGCCCAGGTGGGCAACAGGGCCGTCACCTCGCCGTTCGAGCCGGGATCGGTGGCCAAGGTGATCACCTTCGGCGCCGCGCTGGAGAAGGGCCTGATCACTCCCACCACGCACTTCGCGGTGCCCGGGGAGATCGAGATGGGCGGCCACGTGATCCACGACGCCTGGCCGCACAGCCGGGTGGGCATGACGGCGACCGGCATCCTGGCCAAGTCGAGCAACGTCGGGACCCTGATGCTCGCCCAGCAGGTCGGGCCGGACGCGTTCGCCGCGGAGCTGACCAAGTACGGCCTCGGGCAGAAGTCCGGCATCCAACTGCCCGCCGACTCGGCCGGGCTGGTGCCTCCGCAGTCCCAGTGGTCCTCCACCACGTTCGCCAACCTGCCCATCGGGCAGGGCCTGTCCATGACGCTGGTGCAGATGGCCGCGATGTACCAGGGCATCGCCAACGGCGGGGTCCGGATCCCGCCCACCATCGTCGCCGGCACCAGCAAGGACGGCACCGTCACCGCCGTGCCGCGCGGCAAGCCCGTCCGCGAGCTCAGCAGCAAGGCCGCCGGCACCCTGCTGGACATGCTGCGCGGCACCATCCAGGGCGGCGACATCATGCACGACGGCACCGCACCGTCCGCCGCCATCAACGGCTACCAGGTGGCCGGCAAGACCGGCACGGCCCAGCAGGTGGACAAGGCCTGCGGCTGCTACTCCGACACCAAGGTGAACGCCACCTTCGCCGGCATCGTGCCGGCCGACCACCCGCAGTTCGTGATCGCCATCATGCTGGACGCGCCGCGGCCCGGGTCGGAGGGCGGCACCAGCGCGGCGCCGCTGTTCCACGACATCGCCGCCTACACCATGCGGGCGTTCGACGTTCCGCCGTCCGCCGGCCCGGCGCCCATCTACGACCTGTACACCAACCTGGGCGAGTAGCCTTGCCCGCCGTGCCGCCCGTTTCGCCTCCCCGACCGGTGGGCACGCCGCCGCGTCCGCTGGCGCAGCTGGCCGGACTGGCGGAGTCCCGGCCGGACGGCCTGACCGGCCAGGGCCCCGGCATCACCGGGGTGAGTCTGCGCAGCGACGCGGTGCGGCCGGGCGACTTGTTCGCGGCGCTGCCCGGATCGACCGCACACGGTGCGACGTTCGCCGCGGCGGCAGCCCGGGCCGGGGCGGTGGCCGTGCTGACCGACCAGGCCGGGCTGGCGCTGCTGCGCGCGCAGCCTGCAGCGGCGGAGCTGCCCGCGCTGGTGACGGAGCGGCCCCGAGCGGTGCTGGGGAAGGTGGCCGCCGCGGTGTACGGCGACCCCAGCGGGCGCGTCGAGGTGATCGGCGTCACCGGCACCTCGGGCAAGACCACCACCTGCTACCTGATCGAGGGTGCGCTGGCGGCCGCCGGGCGCCGGACCGGGCTGATCGGCACCGTCGCCGCCCGCATCGACGGCCAGGTGCTGCCCAGCATGTTGACCACCCCGGAGGCTCCGGATCTGCAGGCGCTGTTCGCGGTGATGGCGCAGCGCGGGGTGCAGTCGGTGGCGATGGAGGTGTCCAGCCACGCCCTGGCCCAGGGCAGGGTGTCCGGCACCGCGTTCGCCGTCGGGGCCTTCACCAACCTCTCCCAGGACCACCTGGACTTCCACCACGACATGGAGTCCTACTTCGCCGCCAAGCGGCTGCTGTTCGACGGCCGGGCGCGCACCGAGGTGGTGGTGGTGGACGACGATTACGGGCGGCGGCTGGCGGCCGACCGGCCCGCGGCGGTCACCGTGTCCGGGACGCCGGGGGCCGCCACCGACTGGACGGCACGCACCGAGCCGGCGCCGGCCGGCGTGCAGCAGCTGCAGGTGACCGGACCGGGCGGGCTGCACTTCCCGGCCCGGATCGCCCTGCCCGGGCCGTTCAACGTCAGCAACGCGCTGACCGCCCTGGCGTGCGTGCATGCCGCCGGGGTGGACCCGGTGCGGGCGGCCGGCGGGCTGGCCGGCGTGGTGGTCCCCGGCCGGATGGAGCGGGTGGACGCCGGCCAGCCGTTCCTGGCGCTGGTGGACTACGCCCACAAGCCCGCCGCGCTGGCCGCCGTGCTGGAGGCGATCCGGCCGGGGCTGACCGGGCGGGTGATCGTGGTGTTCGGCGCCGGCGGGGACCGCGACCGCGGCAAGCGGCCGATGATGGGCGCCGAGGCGGCCCGGCGCGCGGAGCTGGTGATCGTCACCGACGACAACCCGCGATCGGAGGATCCGGCGGCCATCCGGGCCGAGGTACTCGGCGGGGCGCGATCGGTGGCCGGCGGCCAGGTGCTGGAGATCGGCGACCGCCGGGAGGCCATCACCGCCGCGGTCCGGGCGGCCCGGCCGGGCGACGCCGTGCTGATCGCCGGCAAGGGTCACGAGCACGGCCAGGAGATCGCCGGCGTGGTGCACCCGTTCTCCGATCGCGAGGAGCTGGCCGCCGCGCTGGCGCTGGTGAGCCGATGACCGCGTCCGGGACGGCCGGGGCACGCCGATGATGCCGATGACGCTGGCCGAGGTCGCCGCGGCGGTGGGACTGCCCGCGCCGCCCGGCGCCGGGACGGTGACGGTGACCTCGGTGGAGTTCGACTCCCGGAAGGTCACCCCGGGGGCGTTGTACGTGGCGCTGCCCGGCGAGCGGGTGGACGGGCACGACTTCGCCGACGCCGCAGCCGAATCCGGCGCGGTGGCGATGCTGGGCAGCCGCCCGGCGAGCCGGCTGCCGACGCTGGTGGCCGGTGACGGGGATGCCGTGCTGGCCGCGCTGTCCGCGCTGGCCGCCACCGCGGTGCGGCCGTTGATCGACTCCGGGCTGACGGTGGTGGGCGTCACCGGGTCCGCCGGCAAGACCTCCACCAAGGACATGATCGCCGCGGTGCTGCGGCGGGCCGGGACCGTGGTGGCGCCGCCGGAGTCGTTCAACAACGAGATCGGTCACCCGTACACCGTGCTGCGGGCCGACACCGGCACCGACTTCCTGGTGCTGGAGCTGTCCGCCCGGGGTCGCGGTCACATCGCCGCGCTGGCCAGGGTCGCCCCGCCGCGGGTGGGCGCGGTGCTCAACGTGGGGTCGGCCCACCTGGGCGAGTTCGGCAGCCGCGAGGCCATCGCGGTCGCCAAGGGGGAGTTGGTGGAGGCGCTGCCGCCGGCGTCCGCCGGCGGCGTCGCGGTGCTCAACGCCGACGACCCGCTGGTTGCGGCGATGGCCTCCCGCACGCCGGCCGCGGTGGTGCGCACCGCGGTGCACGGCGATGGCGACGTGCGCGCCCGGGACGTCCGGCTGGGCGCCGGCGCCCGGGCCGAGTTCACCCTGCTGACCCCGGAGGGCTCGGCGGAGGTGCGGCTGCGGGTGGTGGGGCAGCACCAGGTGCCCAACGCGCTGGCGGCGGCGGCGGTGGGCCGGGCGCTGGGCGTGGAGGTGGCGACGGTGGCGGATGCGCTGTCCCAGGCCGGACCGGTGTCCAAGTGGCGCATGGCGGTGACCGACCTGCCCGGCGGTGTGACGCTGGTCAACGACGCCTACAACTCCAACCCGGAGTCGGTGCGCGCCGCGCTGCAGGCGCTGGCGGTGCTGGCCGCCGGCCGGCGCACCTGGGTGGTGCTGGGCGAGATGGCCGAGCTGGGCCAGGCGGCGGCGCAGGCGCATGCCGACGTGGGCCGGCTGGTGGCGGCCTCCGCGGTCGACCGGCTGATCGTCATCGGCGCCGCGGCACGGCCGATACACCAAGCGGCGCAGGAAGGATCGGGAACCGACGGTTCCACCGGCGTGGCCGCGCAATGGGTTCCGGACCGGCACGCCGCGCTGGCGGCCGTGGTGTCCGGCATCCGGCCGGGCGACGTCGTGCTGGTCAAGGCGTCCCGGTCGGTCGGGCTGGAGCGACTGGCCGCCGCCCTGGCGGAGGCGATTCCGGCCGCGGTGGCGGACGGGATACCGTCGGAGCCGGCCGGGGAACCCCCGGCCGCGGATCGGGCCGGCGGGGCGTCCCCGGCACGCGGCGAAGCCGGGCAGGAGCGGGCGTGAAGACGATACTCATCGCGGCCATCGTGGGGCTGGCCGTGTCGATCCTGTTCACCCCGCAGCTGATCAAGCTGTTCTCCCGGCAGGGGTTCGGCCAGGAGATCAGGGAGGACGGCCCGCAGACCCACCAGGCCAAGCGCGGCACGCCGACCATGGGCGGCGCCGCCATCATCATCGCGATGTGGGCCGGATACCTGGTATCCGTTGCCGTGCAGTGGATGACCGGCGGTGGTGGCCCCACCGCGTCCGGCTGGCTGCTGCTGTATTTGACCACCGGGCTGGGACTGGTCGGCTTCCTGGACGACTTCATCAAGATCCGGCGGCGGCGCAACCTGGGCCTGAACAAGCGGATGAAGTTCGCCGGCCAGACCTTCATCGCGATCTCGTTCGCCGTCGGCACGTTGTTCTTCCGCAACGCGGACGGCCAGACTCCCGCGGCGACCTATCTGTCCTATACCCGGGAACTGCGCTGGTTGCCGCTGGGCGCGGTGGGTTTCGTGATCATCGCGGTGCTGCTGATCGCCGCATGGTCCAACGCGGTCAACTTCACCGACGGGCTGGACGGACTGGCCGCCGGCTCCTCGGTGATGGTGCTGGGCACCTATGTTGCCATCGGGTTCTTCCAGTTCCGCAATTCGTGTTTCAGCGCGCTGAACGACGCGGCGATGGCCGGATGCTATGCGGTCCGCGATCCGCTGGACATCGCCGTGGTCGCCGCCGCCGCGTTCGGCGGATGCCTGGGATTCCTGTGGTGGAACGCACATCCGGCCCGGATCATCATGGGCGACACCGGGTCGCTGCCGTTGGGCGGGCTGATCGCCGGGCTGTCCGTACTGTCCCGCACCGAGCTGCTGCTGGTGGTGATCGCCGGCCTGTTCGTCGTCGAGATGCTGTCCGTGGTCATCCAGATCGCCGTATTCAAGTACAAGCGGGTGCGGGTGTTCCGGATGGCGCCGTTCCATCACCACTTCGAGCTGTCCGGCTGGGCGGAGACCACGGTCCTGGTGCGGTTCTGGTTGCTGGCGGCCATGTGTGCCGCCCTCGGACTCGGCCTGTTCTACGCCGACTGGCTCTCCCTGACCGGGGGTTGAACGGTGACGCCGCCGGATGCACCGGTCGAGCCGGCCGCCGACACGCGGCGCGGGCTCCCGCAGTTGGCCGCTGCGGGACGGGACGATGAACCGGTGTCGCGAGAACGAGCGGTGGCGGACGGTCGGTGGCGCACGCCGCGGATCCGGCCGGCCGGCCGCATTCCGTGCGCGGCAGGGCGATTCGGCGCGGAGGTGAGGGCATGACCACCGTCACCGATGCCGCTCCCGCCACCGAGCGGGGGCACGGCGAGACGGCCGTCCGCCCGGGCCGGGCCACCCGCACGCCGCGGCCGGCCGGCCGCGGGCCGGTGACGTCGGTGCTGCGGATGGCCAAGGACTGGTTGGACCGGCCGATGGCCTCGCTGCACCTGATCCTGGCGATCTTCGGGCTGATGCTGGGATTCGGTCTGCTGATGGTGCTGTCGTCGTCGTCGGCGACCGCGTTCCGGCGCTCCGACTCGGCGTTCGCGGTGTTCGTGAACCAGTCCACCTTCGCCGTGCTGGGGCTGGTCGCGTTCTTCTTCACCATGCGGATGCCGCTGCGGCTGATGCGCACCGCCTCCACCACGGCGGTGATCGTGGCGCTGGCCATGCTGGTCGCGGTGCTGGTGCCCGGAATCGGATCGAACTACAACGGCGCCAGTAGCTGGATCAACATCGGGTCGGGCCTGCAGTTCCAGCCCAGCGAAGTGGCCAAGCTGGCCCTGCTGCTGTGGTCGGCACACGTGCTGGCCGCGCGCCGGTCGACGCTGCGCCGGCTGCGCTCGCTGCTGATCCCGGTGCTGCCGGTGTTCTTGCTGATGGTCGGGCTGGTGATGCTGCAACCGGATCTGGGCACCACCGTCACGCTGGCCATCGTGTTCCTGTCGGTGCTGTACTTCGCCGGCGCGCCGCTGTGGCTGTTCGGCGGGGTGGCCTCCATGGGGCTCGCCGCGGTGGTCTACCTGGCCACCTCGGCGGGCTACCGGGCCGCGCGGGTGACGGCCTTCCTGCACCCGGACACCGCCGATCCGCAGTTCACCTACCAGCTGTTCCAGGGCCTGTACGCGATGGGCAGCGGCGGGTTGTTCGGCGTCGGCATCGGCCAGTCGAAGATGAAGTGGGGCCGGTTGCCCAACGCGGACTCCGACTTCATCTTCGCCGTCATCGGCGAGGAACTCGGCCTGCTGGGCACGCTGACCGTCGTGGTGCTGTTCGCCCTGCTGGCGTACACCGGGCTGCGCATCGCCCGGCGCAACGTCGATCCGTTCGTCAAGATCGTGGCGGCCGCGGGCACGGTGTGGCTGGTGGGCCAGGCGATGATCAACATCGGCTACGTGGTGGGCCTGCTGCCGGTCACCGGGCTGCCGCTGCCGATGTTCTCCGCCGGCGGCACCTCGCTGGTGATCACCATGGTGGTGTTCGGGCTGCTGGCCAACTTCGCCCGCCGGGAACCGCAGGCGGCGACCGCGCTGCGCGGGCTGGGCCCCCGGGGGCTGTCCGCTTTCCTGGGGATCGGCACCCGGACGGCGGCGCCGGCGTCCGGCCGGGTGACCCGCCGGCGGGCCAAGCGGCAGGCGCGCCGGGCGGCGGCGGCCGCGCGCCGGCTGGATGAGTTGCAGTTCTACGGCGGCCGGTACGGCGACGAGCGGGTCGGCCCGCGGGGCGGGCGGCCGGCCAGGGGCGGGCCGCGGCCGGCCGGCGCCGGTCGTGGGACCGGTGGTGGCACCGCTCGTGGCGGCGGCCGTGGTTCGGCGGGGCGCACCGGGCCGCGGCAGGGCCACCGGATCCGGCGGGCCCTGGGGTTCCCGGTCCCGGAGCGGCCCCGGTACCGGATGCGCCGGGCGCTCGGCTTCCCGGTGCCGGGCGAGCAGCCGGTGCGCGCCCGGTCCGGCCGCCGGCCCTCCGGCCCCGGCCGGACGGTGCGCCCGTGAGGATCAGCACCTTCGCGGGTTTGATGCTGGCTTTCGGGTCCGAATGCGGGTCGGAATCCAGTAACAGACCCGCGAACATCGAGGTGAGGGTGTGCCGGTGCGGGTGTTGATCGCGGCCGGGGGCACCGCCGGGCACATCGAGCCGGCGCTGGCGGTCGCCGACGCGCTGCGCGAGCTGCGGCCGGACGTGCAGATCACGGTCCTCGGGTCCGAGCGCGGGTTGGAGACCTCGCTCGTCCCGGTCCGCGGCTACCCGCTGGTGACGGTGCCCGCGGTGCCGCTGCCCCGCAAACCCAACCTGGACCTGCTGCGGCTGCCGTTCCGGCTGCGCTCGGCGGTGCGCGCGGCCCGCCGGGTGCTGCGCGACCAGCACGCCGACGTGGTGGTGGGATTCGGCGGCTATGCCGCCCTACCGGCGTACCTGGCGGCCCGCCGGCGGGTCCCGATCGTGGTGCACGAGGCCAACGCCCGGGCCGGCCTGGCCAACAAGGTGGGGGCCCGGTACGCGGTGGCGGTCGCTGCCGCGGTGCCGGACAGCGGGCTGGCCGGCGCCACCGTCACCGGGAACCCGGTGCGGCGGGCCATCTCCCGTCTGGACCGGCCGGCCCGGCGCGCGGAGGCCAGGGCGTTCTTCGGACTGCACCCGTCCGCCCCCACCGTGCTGGTCACCGGCGGGTCGCAGGGTGCGCAGCGGATCAACGAGTCGGTCCGGGCGTGTGCCGCCGACTTCGCCGCGGCCGGGATCGGGGTGCTGCACCACCACGGCCGCAAGAACACCGTCGACCCGGTGCAGCCCACCACCGGCCCGGCCTACGTGCTGACCCCGTACATCGAGCGGATGGACCTGGCCTACGCCGCGGCGGACCTGCTGGTGGCCAGGGCCGGGGCGATGACCGTCGCGGAGTCCACCGCGGTGGGGCTGCCCGCGGTCTACGTGCCGCTGCCACACGGCAACGGCGAGCAGCGGCTGAACGCCTCCGCCCAGGTGGCCGCCGGCGCGGCCGTGGTGATCGACAACGCCGACTTCACCCCGGAGCGGGTCCGCTCCGACGTGATCGGGCTGCTGACCGACCCGGGCCGATTCGAGCCGATGCGCGCCGCGGCGGCCGGGGGCGCGCAGGACCGCGCCGACCTGGCCGTGGCCCGGATGGTGCTGGCCGCGGCCGGCCCCGATGCGGCGGCCGGTCCGGCGGAAGCGGGCCCGGCATGAGCGGGGCCAGCATGAGCGGGCCTGGCTCTGGCGGGCGGGGTGCCGGCGGGCCGGGCATGGGCGGCCCCGTCACCGACTCCGGCGCGGACCTGTCCCGGGCGCACCTGGTCGGCGCCGGCGGGGCCGGCATGAGCGCGATCGGTGCCATCCTGCTGGACCGCGGAGCCCAGGTCGCCGGATCCGACGCCAAGGGCTCACACGCCCTGACCGGCCTGGCGGCCCGTGGCGCCCGCACCGCCATCGGCCAGCGGGCGGAGAACCTGGACCTGCTGCCGGGCGGACCCACCGCGGTGGTGGTCTCCAGCGCCATCCGCCCGGACAACCCGGAGGTCGTGGAGGCCCGCCGTCGCGGGCTGCCGGTGGTCCGCCGGGCGGAGGCGCTGGCCGCCCTGATGTCCGGCCGGCGCGCGGTGTGCGTGGCCGGCACGCACGGCAAGACGTCCACCACGTCGATGTTGACCGTCGCGCTGCAGCACGCCGGGCTGGACCCCTCGTTCGCCATCGGCGGCGAACTGAACGAGTCCGGCACCGGGGCACACGCCGGATCCGGTGACGTGTTCGTCGCCGAGGCCGACGAGTCGGACGGCTCGTTCCTGTGCTTCTCACCGCACGGGGCGATCGTCACCACCGTCGAACCCGACCACCTGGACCACCATGGCACCGCGGAGGCCTACGCCGCGGTGTTCGAACAGTTCGTCGGCCGCATCACCCCCGGCGGCTTCCTGGTGGCCGGCGTGGACGACGAGGGCGTGCGCGACCTGCTGGCCGTCGTGCGCGGCGCGTCCGGCGGTGCCGGGGTGCCGCGGATCGTGGGCTACGGCCGTTCCCCGGATGCCGACGTGCGGGTGCTGGAGATGGCGGTGCACGGCCACGGCGGCAGCGCCCGGCTCGAGTTGTCCTCGGGTGAGCGGGTGGATCTCACGATCGGCGTGCCGGGCGAGCACATGCTGGCCAATGCGGCCGCCGCGCTGGCGGCCGGCGTGGAACTCGGCGTGCCGCCGACCGCCATGGCGGCCGGGCTGGCCGCCTACACCGGGGTGCGCCGCCGCTTCGAGTACAAGGGCCGGGTGGGCTCGGTGCGGGTGTACGACGACTACGCGCACCACCCCACGGAGGTCGCGGCCACCGTCGCGGCGGCCCGGGCCATCACCGAGGGCGGCCGGCTGGTGGTGGTCTTCCAGCCGCACCTGTACTCCCGCACCGCCACCTTCGCCACCCAGTTCGGCCGGGCGCTGGCAGGTGCCGACCTGGCCGTGGTGCTCGATGTGTACGGCGCCCGGGAGGACCCGCAGCCGGGGGTGAGCGGCCGGTTGATCGCCGACGCGGTGCCGTCCGGCTCCGCGCGGGTGCACTACCTGCCGTCGCTGGCCAGGGCCCCCGCGGAACTGGCCGCGCTGCTGCGGGACGGCGACGTGGTGATCACCATGGGGGCCGGCGACGTGACCATGCTGGGGCCGGAGCTGCTGGACGAGCTGGACCGGCGCTCGGCGTCCGGCCCGAGGGGGTGGCAGCGGTGACGGCAGGGCTGCGGGCCGGCGACGCGGTCGACGAGGACGCCTTCGACGACGAGCCGCGCCCGGCCCCCCGGCGCTGGCCGGTGCTGTTGGCCCTGTCGCTGGTGCTGCTGCTGGTGGCGGCCGGTGGGTACCTGGTGTGGATGTCGCCGGTGCTGGGGCTGCGCACCGTGCAGGTGGACGGTTCCGGAGCGCCCGCGCTGGCCCCACAGGTGCGCCAGGCGGTGGCGGTACCCGCCGGCACCCCGCTGCTGCGGATCGACCTGGCCGCGGTGCGCGAGCGGGTGGCGGCGGTCGGTCCGGTGGCCACCGCCGAGGTGCGCCGGGAGTGGCCGCACACCCTGGTGGTGACGGTCACCGAGCGCGTCCCGCTGGCCGCGACGCAGGCGAACGGCCACTGGTGGCTGCTGGACGCCACCGGCAAGCCGTACCGGCAGGTGCCGTCCCGGCCCGCCGGCCTGATGCCGATCCAACTGGCCACGCCGGGGGAGGGGGACCGGGCGACGCTGGCCGCGCTGGGTGTGCTGGGCGCCCTGCCCGAGAAGATCCGCACCCAGGTGACGGGCATCGTGGCGCCCAGCGCGTACGACATCTCGCTGACCCTGACCGGCGACCGCACGGTGATCTGGGGCGCCAACTCCGACGGCGCCCGCAAGAGCGCGGTGCTGCCGGCGGTGCTGGCCCGCCCCGGCCACCGCTATGACATCACCGACCCCACTCTGGTGACGGTCCGCTGATCCTCCCGCTGATCGCCCGCTGCTGATGAACTGTGGCCGCCGGTGCGATCGCCCGGCACGAATGCCGGTGACGAGTCCGCTCGGTGCCGAGTAACTTCCGGGAGTTTTCCGCGTGTCGGCGGCGCGCCTCCGTGGGCGCGACCGATCCGGCCCCTACCGTCTGACGGCAAGAGCTACCTGACATAACTCTAACCGTGTGGTGGAGGTTGAGGGTTCGGCGACACGCCGGGCGTCTTGGTCCCCGTCACCGAAGCACCACCGGCGGCAGCCCGGCCGCCGGCCGCAGCACCGCAGGGGCCAGCGACACACGCAGGGACACACCAGTAGGGGAAGGGCAACCACCATGACGCCTCCGCACAACTATCTCGCGGTGATCAAGGTCGTCGGCATCGGCGGCGGCGGGGTGAACGCCGTCAACCGGATGATCGAGGTCGGCCTGCGCGGCGTCGAGTTCATCGCCATCAACACCGACGCCCAGGCGCTGTTGATGAGCGACGCCGACGTCAAGCTGGACGTCGGCCGGGAGCTCACCCGGGGGCTGGGCGCCGGCGCGAACCCGGAGGTGGGCCGCAAGGCGGCGGAGGACCACCGGGAGGAGATCGAGGAGGTCCTCAAGGGCGCCGACATGGTGTTCGTCACCGCCGGGGAGGGCGGCGGCACCGGCACCGGCGGCGCCCCGGTGGTCGCCTCCATCGCCCGCAAGCTCGGCGCACTGACCATCGGCGTGGTGACCCGGCCGTTCTCGTTCGAGGGCAAGCGCCGTCAGGTGCAGGCCGAGTCCGGCATCGACGAGCTGCGCAACCAGTGCGACACGCTCATCGTGATCCCGAACGACCGGCTGCTGGCGCTCGGCGACCGCGGGATCTCCATGATGGACGCCTTCCGGCAGGCCGACCAGGTGCTGCTCTCCGGCGTTCAGGGGATCACCGACCTGATCACCACGCCCGGCCTGATCAACCTGGACTTCGCCGACGTCAAGAGCGTCATGAGCGGCGCGGGCAGCGCGCTCATGGGCATCGGCAGCGCG
>DASSTH010000421.1:0-5371 GCA_035708025.1 Nakamurella sp.
ACTGTTCCTGGACATCCTGCTGGTGCTCACCAGCCTGGCCCTGATGGCCCTGATCCTGCTGCACAAGGGCAAGGGCGGCGGGCTGTCCTCGTTGTTCGGTGGCGGAATGCAGTCGTCGCTGTCCGGGTCCAGCGTGGTGGAGAAGAACCTGGACCGGATCACGCTGTTCGTGGCGCTGGTCTGGCTGGTGTCCATCATCGGCGTGGGGCTGATCATCAAGGTAGGCGCCTAACTCGCGACCGGGCCTTCCCTCCCTGCTTTCCGCTGCCTATTCTCCGCCCGCTTTCTTGCCGCGCCCGCTTCTTGCACGCGCCCCGAAACCTGCTGCTAGCCGCGGCCGGCTCCTCCTCCTTCCCGCGCCTCTTTTCGCGCAGGCCCCGAGGCCTCCGGCTGCTAGCCGCCCGCTCCTGCCGCGCCCGCTTCTTGCCGCGCCCGCTTCTTGCCGCGCCCGCTTTCTTGCGCGCGCCCTGAGGCCCCTGCTGCTGACCGCACCCCGGTCTTTCCCGGACCGTGACCCGAGCGACCGCGTAGGAAATCGCACCTCGTTGCAGGTACCTGGAGCATTTGCGCAGGTGGCGGCCCGCCGAACCTCATCGAGGTGCGACTTTCTACCGCCCTGGCCGCCCCCGTCCCCGTCCTCGGCGATGCGAGCGCGTGCCGGCTGCGGCGTCAGTCTGGGTAGTTGAGTATCCGGGGTGTTGCCCAGGGTGTTCGGCTTGATGTAGGGCAGGTCCACGAACTCCGGCACGCCCAGGTCGTAGGACTACAGATCGGCACAGTGCTCGGCAGCTGCGCCCCACCTGGACCCGATGAGCCGCACAAGAAGTCGCACCTCGTTGCGGGCAGCTGGTGCATTCGCGCAGGTGGGCGCCGAAACGGTCGCATCGAGTTGCGACTATTTGGTGCCGACGCCGTCCTCGGCGGCGCGAGCACGTGCCGGCGGCGGCGTCAGTCCAGGTACTTGAGCATCCGGGTGTTGCCCAGGGTGTTCGGCTTGACGTACGGCAGGTCCAGGAACTCCGCGACGCCCGCGTCGTAGGAGCTCCGCAGCTCCGCGTAGCCCTCGGCGGACAGGCCCAGTTCGGAGATCGGCTCGAAACCCAGGCCGGCGAAGAAGTCCACCTCGAAGGTCAGCACGAACAACCGGGCGACCCCCAGGCGGCGCGCCTCCGCCATGATCTCCCGGCACACCGCACCGCCGATGCCGCGTCCCCGGCTGGCCGGATCGGTCGCGACGGTGCGGATCTCGCCCAGGTCCTCCCAGAGCACGTGCAGCGCCCCGCAGCCCAGGACCCGGCCGTCCACCTCGGCCACCCAGAACTCGGTGACGTCCTCGAACAGGTTGACCAGCGACTTCTCCAGCAGGATGGGCCCGGCGTAGCAGTCCACCAGTTCCTTGATGCGGCGCACGTCCGCGACCCGTGCTCGGCGGACCAACGGCGCGTCGCTCGCCGGGCCTGCAGCTGTGCTTCCAGCGCCGGCATCCGAGCCCCGGCTCGCTCCCGCTCCACTCATGCCCGATGGTTCGTTCCGCGCGTCGCTCGCCGGGCCTGCCCCTGTGCTTCCAGCGCCGGCATCCGAGCCCTGGCTCGCTCCCGCTGCACTCACGGCGTGAGCGTATCCAGCGACAGATGCGCTTCCCGGAGGGGTGCCGCCATCCGGGTCAGCACCGGTCCGCCGGTGACCGCATGCCGACTACTCTGGTCAGGTGTCCGGTTCCCCTCGCGTGTCCCTGTTGACCCTGGGCTGCGCGCGCAACGAGGTGGACTCCTCGGAGATCGCCGGCCGGCTGGCCGCGGGTGGCTACCAACTGGTCGAGACCGACGCCCCGGCCGACGTGATCGTGGTGAACACCTGCGCGTTCGTGGCCAGCGCCAAGAAGGACTCGATCGACACCCTGCTGGCCGCCGCGGACACCGGCGCCAAGGTGGTCGCGGTCGGCTGCCTGGCGGAGCGCTACGGCGCCGAACTCGCCGATGCGCTGCCGGAGGCGGACGCGGTACTGGGCTTCGACGCCTACCCGGACCTGCCCGGGCTGCTCGGTGACGTGCTGTCCGGGCACCGCCCGGCCGCGCACACCCCGGTGGACCGCCGCACCCTGCTGCCGATCAGCCCGGTCGACCGGCCGGCCGCCGCCACCGCGGTGACGGTCCCCGGTCACGCCGGTCCGGTCCCCACCGGCACGGCCGCCGGACCGGTGCTGCTGCGCCGCTTGCTGCGGTCCGGCCCGGTCGCCCCGCTGAAGATCGCCTCCGGGTGCGACCGGCGCTGCACGTTTTGCGCCATCCCGTCCTTCCGCGGTGCGTTCGTGTCCCGGCCGGAGACCGACATCGTCGCCGAGGCCGGCTGGCTGGCCGATCAGGGCGTCCGGGAGATCGTGCTGGTCAGCGAGAACTCCACCTCCTACGGCAAGGACCTGCCCGGCGCCGACCACCTGGCGCGGCTGCTGGAACGGCTCGCCAGGGTGCCGGGCGTCGATCGGGTGCGGCTGTCCTACCTGCAGCCTGCCGAGACCCGGGACGGATTAATCCGGGCCATCGCGGACACCCCAGGGGTGGCGGACTACTTCGACATGTCGTTCCAGCACGCCTCCGCGCCGGTACTGCGCCGGATGCGCCGCTTCGGCTCCCGCGAATCGTTCCTGACACTGGTCGACCAGATCCGGGCCGCCGCTCCGGAGGCCGGCATCCGCACCAACGTCATCGTCGGCTTCCCCGGGGAGACCGCGGACGACCTCGCCGAACTGGAGGCGTTCCTGGTCGGCGCCCGGCTGGACGCGGTGGGCGTGTTCGGCTACTCCGACGAGGACGGCACCGCGGCCGCCGACCTGCCCGGCAAGATCGATCAGGACGAGATCGACGAGCGGGTGGAGCGCATCACGGCGCTGGCCGACGAGCTGTCCGCCCAGCGTGCCGAGGACCGCATCGGCAGCCTCGTCACCGTGCTGGTCGACGACGTCGACGGGGACGACGGCGCCATCGTCGGACGCGCCGAGCATCAGGCGCCCGAGGTGGATGGCAGCACCACGCTGCTGGACGCCGACGGGGTGGCGCTCGGCGACCTGGTGCTGGCCAAGGTGGTCGGCACCGACGGGATCGACCTGCAGGCCAGGCTGATCGAGGTCGTGCCGCGATGACCGAGCAGCCGCGGGTGTCCCTGGTCAACCTGCCCAACCTGTTGACGGTGCTGCGGCTCATCCTGGTCCCGGTGTTCCTGCTGGCGCTGTTCGCGGCGGGCGGGCACAACACCACGGCCCGCTGGGTGGCCGGCGGCATCTTCGCGGTGGCGGCCATCACCGACCGCTACGACGGTCACATCGCCCGCAAGCGCGGCCAGGTGACGGACTTCGGCAAGATCGCCGATCCGATCGCCGACAAGGCGCTGATCGGATCCGCGCTGGTGGGCCTGTCGCTGCTGGGCGACGTCGCCTGGTGGATCACCGCGGTCATCATGATCCGGGAGATCGGCATCACCCTGCTGCGGCTGGCGGTGCTGCGCTACGGGGTGATCGCCGCCAGCCCGGGCGGCAAGGCCAAGACCCTGGTGCAGATCGTGGCCATCGGGCTGTACGTGCTGCCGCTGCACAGCATCGGCGCCCCGCATCCGGTGATCGACTGGATCCGCGGGGTGCTGATGGGGGTGGCGATCCTGCTGACCGTGCTCACCGGACTGGACTACCTGGTGCGTGCCGGTTCGCTGGTCACCCGCTCGCACCGTCCGCAGCAGACCGGCATGTCCTGAGGCGGATCGCCCGTGACGCCTGCTGACGGCAGCGATTCCGTCACCGAGTCCGTTACCGGTTCCGCCAGCGGGCCCGACGCCGTGTCCCCAGGCCAGTCCGTTACCGGTTCCGCCGGCGGGTCCGTCACCGCTGCTGCGGGCGACCGGGACCTGTGTGCGCTGCTAGGCCTGGACCGGGCGCGGGTCGCAGACCTGATCGCCCGGCTCGCCGAGCGCGGGATCACGCTGGCGGCCGCGGAATCGCTCACCGGCGGCCTGTTCATTGCGGCGCTGACCGAGATCCCCGGCTCGTCCGCAGTGGTCCGGGGCGGGATCGTCTGCTACGCCACCGACCTCAAGCGCGACCTGGTCGGCGTCGACGCGGCCCTGCTCGCCGAGCGCGGCCCGGTGGACCGGGAGGTGGCCCTGCAGCTGGCGGCCGGGGTCCGCGACCGGTGCCGGGCCGGCATCGGGGTGGGGCTCACCGGGGTGGCCGGGCCGGGACCGCAGGACGGCGTGCCGGCGGGCACGGTGTTCGTCGCCGCCGCCTCCGGGTCACGGACCGGCTGGAGTGCCCTGACCGGTGACGACGTGGGCCCGTCGGACCCGGCCGGACTTGGCGGGCCGGACATCCGGTGGCGGGTGCGGGCGGCCGCCGTGCGGGCCGCGGTACAGCTGGTGGAGGACCTGCTGGCGTGACGGGTCCGCCGGCGCGGCGTCGGCCCGGGCGGTGGCGGGTGCGGGCGGCCGCCGTACGGGCCGCGGTACAGCTGGTGGAGGACCTGCTGGCGTGACGGGTCCGCCGGCGCCTGGGCCGGCTCGAGCGGTGGTGGGGGTGAGCGGGCCCGGCTCGGGGAACATCCACGGGGCGCCACCCGTTCGCCTATAGCGGAACGTGTGCAACGGTTCGCCGTCGGATGTGCGGGGTAGCGTGGTAGACACGCTGGACCGATCGGCTTCGGGAGGAGGTGCGGCATGTTGCTGCGGGACGCCCTGGGCGAGACGCTGCGGGACGCGCGGACCAAGCAGAACCGGACTCTCCGCGATGTCTCGAATGCCGCCAACGTGTCGCTGGGCTACCTCTCCGAGGTGGAGCGCGGACGCAAGGAGGCATCCAGCGAACTGCTGGCCTCCATCTGCGATGCGCTGGACCTGGAACTGTCCGACGTGCTGGACACCGCCAGCAGCACCCTGCGCCAGACCGCCGCGCTGTCGGCCCGCGCGGCCAAGACGGCCGTCACGGCGAACTCCGCGAAGGCCGGCGTCGCCCCGGCACCGCGCAGCCTGCGCATCGTGTTGCCGTACCGGCCCACGCCCTCCGCGCCGTCCATCGCCTGACCGACGGCCCCTTCCCGGATGCACCCGGCGCTTGCCGATCACCTGCGTGGCGTCGCGTTGTTCCGCGGTGTGCTGGAACGCACCGGCCCCTCGGACCTGAGCCGCGCGACCCCCTGCGCGGCCTGGACCGTGCGCGACCTGCTGGCCCACCAACTCGGCCAGGATCGGGCCTTCACCGCCGCCCTGCGCGGCGGATCAGCGACGGTCGCCGATTGGGCGCCGATACCCGTCGGTGACGACGTCCCCGGACCGAATCTCGCGGCGCTGGAGGAGCAGCAGCGGGTCCTGGCCGACTTCGGTGATCCCGCGGAAC
>DASSTH010000422.1:0-6583 GCA_035708025.1 Nakamurella sp.
GTCCGGCCAGCGCGAACAGCAGGTGACCGCCGAGCCAGCGACCGCGGCCGACCGCGGTGGCCAGCACCGGCGCGGCACGCTCGGCGGACTCCTCGGACGCCGCCCGCAGCGCCGCCGAGATGCCGTACGCGCCGGCCAGCAGGCCGCCGACGGTGCCCATGGTGGCCAGCAGCACGTCGGTCATCGCTCCCGGGCCGCCGAGCTGGTGCATCAGTTCGATCATCTGCGGGTTGTCGCCGATCAGATCGCCGACGTTGTTGGCGATCCCGCCGCTGATAGCGCCCACTCCGATGAAACCGATGGTCCAGCCGATCAACGATCCGCGCTGCAGTCGGCCGGCGAGGGACAGCGGGGAGCGCAGCCGGGGATTGGTCGAGGGCCCGGGCCGGGCGGGCCACACCCCCAGGCCGACATCGCGACGGGACTGCAGGGTGGCCGCCGCGGCCGTGCCCGCGACGGTGAGCGCCGCTAACAGCAGCAGCACCCACCAGTGGTTCCCGCCGTACGCCTGGATCTTCGCCGTCCAGCCGATCGGGGACAGCCAGGACAGGAAGCCGATGCCGGAGCCGGTGTCGCCGACGGCACGAAGCGCGAACGCCACCGCGAGCACCGATCCGGCGATGGCGGTGGCGACGCGCGCCGACTCCACCAGTTGCGCGCCGACCGCGGCGACGGCGGCGAACACCAGGCCAGGACCGGCCAGCGCGGCGCCGAATGCGATGGACCCGGCCACCGGCTGGCCGAGCGCGATCGCCCCGACCGCCACCACGGCGCCGATCACCAGGCACGCTCCCCAGGCGACCGCAAGGGCGGCGGCCAACGGCGCGTACCGGCCCAGCACTCCGGCCGCCAGCAGTTCAGTGCGGCCGGTCTCCTCGTCCGCGCGGGTCCGTCGGACCACCGTGAAGATCGCCATCAGGGAGATCATGGTCGCACCGAGAACGCCGTAGCGCCAAGCGGTCAGGCCGCCGAGGGAGGTGGATCCGACCGGGCCGGTCATCACCAGGAACGCCGGGGTCGACCCGATGCCGGTGGCTATCGCGGCCCGGGACGCCTCGTCCGGGTACAGCGACTTCAGGGTCGGGAACGAGGCGATGATCGTGATGCACAGGGCATAGATCCAGATCGCCAACGGGATCCGCTCGCGGCGGACCGCGAGCCGCACCAGAACGCCGGTGCCCACCAGGTTGTCGGCCCGGCGGCGGGGGTCGGCCGGCCCGGTGTCGATTGCCGCGGTGACGGTGTCGGTCGTCATCGCGAGCTCATCGGCGCCGGCTCGGGCCGGCCGGCCGCAGCCGGGGAAGCGGGCCCGGCGGGCTCGTCACCGTAGTGCCGCAGGAACAGTTCCTCCAGGGTCGGTGGCTGGCTGGTCAGGCTGCGCACCCCGCCCGTCACCAGCACCCGTAGCACGCCGTCCAGTCGGTCGGAGTCGACGTCGAAGCGCACCCGGTCGCCCTCGGCCACCAGGTCGTGTACCCCCGGGATATCCGCGAGACCCGCTGGGACGGCCGCCAATTCGGCCGCGATCGAGGTGCGGGTCAGGTGTCGCAACTCGGCCAGGGTGCCGGATTCCACCACCGAGCCGGACCGGATGATCGACACCCGGTCGCACAGCGCCTCCACCTCGGACAGGATGTGGCTGGACAGCAGCACGGTGCGGCCGCGCTCCTTCTCGGCGTTGATGCAGTCCTGGAACACCGCCTCCATCAACGGATCCAGGCCGGTGGTGGGCTCGTCCAGGATCAGCAGCTCCACGTCCGAGGCCAGCGCCGCGACGATCGCCACCTTCTGTCGGTTGCCCTTGGAGTAGGTGCGGCCCTTCTTCCGCGGATCCAGTTCGAACCGCTCCAGCAGCTCGTCCCGGCGGGCGGTGTCCAGCCCGCCACGCAGCCGGCCGAGCAAATCGATGACCTCGCCTCCGGACAGGTTGGGCCACAGGTTCACATCGCCCGGCACGTAGGCCAGCCGGCGGTGCAGGCTCACCGCATCCCGCCACGGGTCGCCGCCCAGCAGGGTGGCGTTGCCGGCGTCCGCGCGCAGCAGGCCGAGCAGGACCCGGATGGCGGTGGACTTGCCGGCGCCGTTGGGACCCAGGAAGCCGTGCACCTCACCGGTCTGCACCGTCAGGTATAGGTTGTCCAGTGCCCGGACGGCGCCGAAAGTCTTGGTGACGGACCGCATGTCGATGGCGACGGGCTGGTTCATGGGCGCATCTCCTTGCGCACGGCATCGAGGTAGTCGGTGCTGGTGAAAAGGCCGTAGGTGTACAACTCGAGCGCTGGGCCCGCGATCAACGCGATCATGTGCTGTTGTTCGGTGCCCGGATCGACTCCCGGTGCCAGATACGGCATGAGGATCTGCAGCCCAAGGCTGATGGACACCAGCAACTTGGCGCGAGCGTGCTCATCGGAGGTGGGCCGCACGGTTCCGGCGCGGACGGCGGATGCGAGCCAGCGCTCGGTGTCCTCGACGATCCGGTCGAACAACAGTTGGGCGGCCGGACCGCCGTCCACCAGCGAGCGGTTCATGTAGGTCAGGGCGGGCAGATACTCCTGCGCCCGGGCCATCTCGCCGAGCGCGCTCGCAGGGCCCTGTTGACCCATTTCCTCGATGGCCCGCGCGAGCGTGATCATGACGGCGGTGTCACAGGCGTTTCGCAGCCGCTCCTTCGACCCGAAGTGGTGGATGACAAGGCCGGCGGACACGCCCGCGGCCCCCGCCACCTGGCGGACGGTGACCCGGGCGAAGCCATGCCTGCCGAAGAGGTCCACCGCGGCGTCGCGGATCCGGGCGCGGGTCGTCAGGTCGCTGTCCGGAGGTCGTCTTGAACGCACGACCAACATACTAAACGCACGTTCAGTCAATCCGCAAGCGGCCGGTCACTGATTGGATGTCCTGGATTCGCCGCCGGACGCCGCAGGTGGAGTGGACCTTGGTCTGACCGAGAAGGATCTTCAGAAGATCCGGCTCACTCTCCGGGAAGCACCACGCCGACCTGCCGGCGCACCTCGTCCATGGTGCGCATGATGCTCAGCGTCTCGTGCCACGGCAACAACGGCGATTCCGTCATGCCCGCGGCGACGCACCGGGCCAGTTCGGCCGCCTCGTAGCTCAGTCCGCCACCACCCGTGATCGGATCCTGGTCCCGCACCAGCCGGGTGCCGTCCACGGCCGTCACCGTCACGATGCCCGGTGCGTAGAACGAGCCGGACAGTTCCACCCGCGCCGCGGTGCCGCAGATCGCCGCGGTCGTCGGAGTCTTCCCCAGCAGGGTGGTGTTGAGTGTCGCCTGCGCGGCACCGACCGTGAGCACGATGGACACCTGGGCATCCACACCCGTCTCGGTCAGGCTGCCGATGGCCGTCACCGTCTCCGGGGTGCCCAGCGCGAACGAGGCGAACGACACCGGGTAGATGCCCAGGTCCAGCATGGCGCCACCGGCGAGGTCCGGGTTGAACAGCCGGTGCGCGGGGTTCGGCACAAAGTACTGCCCGTGGTCGGCCAGCACCGTCGCGATCTGGCCGAGCACCCCGTCGGCCAGCAGCTGCCGGACGACGTCGGTCTGCGGCAGGTAACGCGCCCACATTGCCTCCATGGCCAGCACCCCGGCGGCCCGGGCCGCCCCGATCACCTCGGCCGCCTCGGATGCGTTTCGGGTGAACGACTTCTCCACCAGGACGTGCTTGCCCGCGGCGATCGCGGCCAGGGCATGCGCCCGGTGCTCGCTGTGCGGGGAGGCGACGTAGACGACGTCCACGCCCGGGTCGGCGACCAGTTCCGGGTAGCTGCCGTATGCCCGTTCGATGCCATGCCGGCCGGCGAACGCACCCGCCCGCTCGGCCGACCGGGAACCGACCGCCACCACCTGTTGACGGGTGTGTGCGGCCAGGGCGGTGACGAAGCTGCCGGCGATCCCACCCGGCGCGAGGATGCCCCAGCGCAGCGGCGGGGCGGTGGCCGGATCGGGGATGCGGGAGGTGGGCAGCGCGGAGGGCAACGGTGACATGGGCAGACGGTAGCGGGCGGGCAGCCTCGGCGCGTGAGGCGGATAGCACATCCTCGCGGGGGTCTCGCGAGGATCAACATCCCGGTTTGCCGCCTGCTTTGCCCGATTCAGTGTGAAGTTGATCCTCGCGGGTGGAAGTTGATCCTCGCGGAAGCGGGGTGCGGGCAAGGGTCGCCTCACCCCGCGATGCGGATCCCGATGCTGAACAATTCCAGGCATGGCCGAGGCGGACGCCACTGCGCGGCGGTCGCGCGCCGCACCGGATCGCCGCGGCAGGGCGCCCCGGGGCAGCGGGCTCGCCCTGCTGGGGCCTGCCTTCGTCGCGGCCGTCGCCTATGTCGACCCCGGCAACGTGGCCGCCAACCTGCAGGCCGGCGCCCGATACGGCTACCTGCTGCTGTGGGTGCTGGTGGTGGCGACGGTCGCGGCGGCCCTGGTGCAGTACCTGTCCGCCAAGCTCGGGGTCGCCACCGGAGCCTCGCTGCCCGAACTGCTGCGCGACCGGCTGTCCACGCCGAGCCGGATCGCCTACTGGCTGCAGGCCGAGGCCGTCGCCATGGCCACCGACGTGGCGGAGGTCATCGGCGGCGCCATCGCGTTGAACCTGCTGTTCGGCATTCCGCTGCTGCTCGGCGGGCTGCTCGCCGGGGTGGTCTCCATGCTGCTGCTGGTGGTCCAGGACCGGCGCGGACAGCGACCCTTCGAGCGGGTGATCATCGGGCTGCTGCTGTTGATCGCGACGGGCTTCGTGGCCGGGCTGGTGGTGGTTCCCCCGTCACCTGCCGGAATGGCCTCCGGCCTGGCTCCGCGGTTCGCCGGACTGGACTCGGTGCTGCTGGCCACCGCGATGTTCGGCGCCACCGTGATGCCGCACGTGGTGTACCTGCACTCCGCGCTGGCCCGGGACCGGTTCGGCGTCGTGCCGCCCGGCCCACAGCGACGGCGCCTGCTGGCAGCCACCCGGGTGGACGTGGGCGTGTCGATGGTGCTGGCCGGCGGGGTGAACGTCGCCATGCTGCTGCTGGCGGCGTCGGCGCTGCGCGACCGGACCGGTGTGGACACCATCCAGGGCGCGCACGCCGCCATCGATGCCGGCCTCGGTCCGGTGATCGGGGTGCTGTTCGCGGTCGCCCTGCTGATCTCCGGCCTGGCCTCTACCTCGGTGGGCTGCTACGCGGGCAGCGTCATCATGCAGGGCCTGCTGCGCCGCAGTGTCGGCCTGTTCGCCCGCCGGGCGATCACGCTGGTCCCGGCGCTGCTCGCGCTGGCCGTCGGCGGAGAGCCGACGCTGCTGCTGGTGCTCTCCCAGGTGGTGCTGTCCTTCGGGCTGCCGTTCGTGCTGGTACCGCTGGTGCGGCTGACCGCCGACCGGTCGCTGCTGGGCGCGGAGACGAACCGGCCGGTGACCACGGTGCTGGCCTGGGCGGTGACGGCGGCGGTGACGGTGCTCAACGCGGTGCTCGTGGTGGGGGCGTTCGCGGGCTTCTGAGCGACGCCGGCGACCCGCCACCGGCGTCCCACCATCCGGGACGCGGGTCCGGTTCGGTTGAGATCACCATGATCGGGCGGTTATAGTCGGCGACGAGGTCATGAGCTCCAGCGCCAAGCCCCGGCTCGCTGGACGGCAACCCTCCACACGCGGTGGGGTGCCCCGGGTGATGACCTGGCGGATCGCCGACTCCGGCGAACCGCAAGCGCGGCCCGCGTGCGGCGGGCCCAGTTGACGCAAGGAGCGCCGCTGTGTGTCGTCGAATGTGTTGTTGTCACTGATCACCCGTTGACGCTTCGTCGCGTGCCCGCCCGGCCTTGGCGCCGGCGTCGCGCGATTCGTCGACACCCCGCCCTCCTGCGTCGTCGCGGAGCCCGGCCGCACCCGGACTCCGGCGTCACCAGCCCCGCCACCTTCCCGCGGCGTTCGCCGCCCAGCATCCTCCAGGAGTCCCGATGACCCCGCAGTGGTCCTTCGAAACCCGTCAGATCCACGCCGGCCAGACCGCGGACGCCGCGACCGGCTCCCGTGCCCTGCCGATCTACCAGACGACGTCGTTCGTCTTCGCCGACGCCGAGCAGGCGGCCAGCCGGTTCGCGCTGTCCGAATTCGGTCCCATCTACACGCGCATCGGCAATCCCACCACCGAAGTGGTGGAGAACCGGATCGCCGACCTGGAGGGCGGTGTCGGCGCCCTGTTGGTCGCCTCCGGATCGTCCGCCACCACGGTGGCGATCCTGAACGTCGCGGAGTCCGGCGACCACGTGGTGGCCAGCCCGAGCCTGTACGGCGGCACCTACAACCTGTTCCAGCACACCCTGCCCAAGCTGGGCGTGCAGGTGAGCTTCGTGGAGAACCCGGACGACCCGGAGTCCTGGCGGGCCGCGGTGCGGCCGAACACCAAGGCATTCTTCGGCGAGACGGTGTCCAACCCCAAGTCAGACGTGCTGGACATCGAGAACGTCGCCGCGGTGGCCCACCAGGTCGGCGTGCCCCTGATCGTGGACAACACCATCCCCACGCCGTACCTGCTGCGCCCGTTGAGCTTCGGGGCCGATGTGGTGGTGCACTCGGCGACCAAGTACATC
>DASSTH010000423.1:0-4486 GCA_035708025.1 Nakamurella sp.
ACTCCCGCCGGATCTGGACCATCCTGGTGTTCATGCTCTGGCACGGGATCTTCGTCACCGGCGCGATCACCCCGCAGGTCCCGGAACCGGCCTATCCCGTCCGGCTCTGAGGGCTGCGAGGATCGGGACCCTTCCCTGATCGGGTTGGTCTGTCGCCCACGGAGCGGTCCGGAGCCGGTCGGGGCGGTGCCGCTACCAGCCGAGGGCGGCGGCGATGTCGGAGGCCGACTCCAGCCCATAGCAGTCGGCCAGCCGCTGCTGGGCGTCGGCGGCCTCGAACGAGTACTCCTGGGTGCCGGTGGTCTCCAGCACCAGGGTGGCCATCAACGAACCGAGTTCCGCGCAGCGCCGCATCGGCAGGCCGACCGCACGCCCGGCGAGGAATCCACCGCGGAACCCGTCACCGACCCCGGTCGGGTCCACCTTGGCCCGCTCCGGAACCGCCTTGACGGTGACGGTGCCCTCGGCGGCGGACACGATCTCCACCCCACGCGGACCGTGCGTGGTGATGCGATGGCCCACCACGGAAAGGATGTCGTCGTCGGACCAGCCGGACTTGGACTTCAGCAGGCCGAGCTCGTAGTCGTTGGAGAACAGCAGTTCGGCGCCCCGCACCAGATCCCGCGCCTGCCGGCCGTCGATCCGGGCCAGCTGCTGAGACGGGTCCGCAGCGAACGGGTACTCCCGGTCCCGGCATTCCTGGGCGTGCCGCACCATCGCCTCGGGGTCGCCGGCGCTGATCATCACCAGCTCGATCCCGCCCACCGCCCGCACCACCGGCTCCAGCTCGATCTCCCGGGCGCGGGACATGGCCCCGGCGAAGAACGAGCCGATCTGGTTCATCTCGTCGTCCGTGGTGCACACGAACCGGGCGGTGGCCACGTCGTCGCAGCGCAGCACGTGGTCGACCACCACGCCGTGCCGGCTCAGCCACGAGCCGTACGGGGCGAAATCGGAGCCGACCGCGTCCAGCAGGATCGGGCGCTGGCCCAGCACGCCCATGGTGAAGCAGATGTTGGCGGCCACCCCGCCGCGCCGTACCACCAGGTCGTCCACCAGGAACGACAGCGACACCCGGTGCAGCTGGTCGGGCAGCAGCGAATCGGTGAACCGCCCCGGGAAGTGCATCAGGTGGTCGGTGGCGATGGAACCGGTGACGGCGATCGGCGCGGAGTCCATCGGTTCGCTCCCGGCGGGTGTCGCGGTGCGGCTGGTGCCGCCTGGCCCGGATCAGACCCTACCCGCGCGACGATTGCGGGGACGCCCCGGCAAGGGCGCTGGAACGGGGGCGCGCCAGCGCGCGACAGCCGCCGTGGCGCAGGTCGCTGACGGGCCGCCGCCGGCCGCGGACGGTCAGTGGAAGGAGTCGCCGCAGGCGCAGGAGTTCTGGGCGTTCGGGTTGTCGATGGTGAAGCCCTGCTTCTCGATCGAGTCGACGAAGTCGATGACCGCGCCGTCCAGGTAGGGCGTGCTCATCTTGTCCACCACCAGCGGCACGCCGCCGAACTCGACGGTCGCGTCGCCGTCCAGGCTGCGGTCGTCGAAGAACAGTTCGTAGCGCAGCCCCGAGCATCCGCCCGGCTGGACCGCGATCCGCAGCACCATGTCCGGGCTGCCGTCCCGCTCCAGCAGGGTGCGCGCCTTGTCGGCGGCCGCATCGGTGAGCGTCACGTTGTGGGACCGGGCCGGTGCCTGGGTCTGGGTGTCTACCGAAGTCATTGCTGCTCCTGTCCGCTGCTCGTCCGCACCCTGGCGGTGCGGGCGGTGGTGCCGGTCCGGTGCGGCCCGAACGGCCCCGGTGCGCACCCTCGATGATGCCACGTCACCCGGACGCCGCGTCGGTGCGGCGCCGTGCCGCGGGCCGGGCGAGCCGGCGGCGCCGCCCGGATAGTCTGGTACCCGTGAGTCTGCTGCGTCGTAAGCCCGCCGAACCGGCCGTCGAAGCCGCCGCCGCCGTCCTCGAGGAGCCCGCCACCGGGGTCGGCAAGGGTCGGCCCACCCCCCGGCGCCGGGACGCCGAGCGCCGCCGGGGGCCGGTCCCGCCTCCCCCGATGACCCAGCGGGAGGCCATCCGCCGCTCGAAGACCGCCGGCGCCAAGCTCACCAAGGAGGAGCGCCGGACGCTGTCCGCCGAGCGGCGGGAACGCATGATGCGCGGTGACGACAAGTACGTGCTGCCTCGCGACCGGGGCGAGGTGCGCGCCTACGTGCGGGATCTGGTCGACACCCGGCGCAACCTGGCCGGCCTGCTGCTGCCGATCGCGCTGCTGTCGTTCATCGTGCTGGTGCTGCCGTTCCCGTTCCTGCAGTCGTTCGGCCCGTTGGTGCTGATGGTGGCGATCATCGCGGCGGTCATCGACTCGGTGATCTTCGGGCGCCGGCTGGCTCGCAAGGTGAAGGCCAAGTTCCCCAAGGGTGACAGCTCCGGCCAGTCCACCCGCGGCGGGGCGCTCGGCTTCTACGCCTTCAACCGCGCCTGCCTGATCCGCAAGTGGCGGGTGCCGCGCCCGCGGGTGGAACGCGGGGCCATCGTCGACTGACCAGGACCACGGCCGACTTCCGGCATGCAGCCACGCAGAGGGGAATCGCCATGCACTTGGACGGTGATCTGGCACGCGCGGCGGCGCACAGCGCGGCCGACGTCCGGCGACGGTTCTTCGACGAGGACGGCCGGCTGACCACCCTGCCCGCCAAGCTGTCCCGCCGGCTGGCGGCGCTGGATGTCGTGGTGCAGCGGTTCGTGCCCGGGGTGTACTACACCGAGACCGAGGTCAACCGCGAGCTGATGGGGATCTTCGACGACTACGTCCGGTTGCGCCGCGAGCTGGTGGACGCCCGGCTGCTGGACCGCGCGGACGGCCGGTACTGGCGGTGCGGCGGGACGGTGGCCGAGTGGGACGGCGCCGACCCGGACAGCAGCCAGCCCGACGGCGGACGTGGCGGCGACCCGGCCGATGGCTGAACCGGTACCGGCCGCGACCGGACGGGGCGCGGAGCGCAGACGAGCGATCGTGGCGGCGGCGGCCGAACTGTTCGCCCAGCGCGGCTATCCGGCCGTCGGCATGGACGACATCGGCGCCGCCGCGGGCGTCACCGGGCCGGCCATCTACCGGCATTTCGACTCCAAGGCAGCCGTCCTGGCGGCGGTCTTCGACGGCATCATCGACGCGGTCGACGCACCCGAGGACGGCGGTCACCGAGCCGCCGGGGCACGCCCCGACCGGGAGGCAACGCCCGGCGGTGACGCATCGACCGGAGCCGACCGAGCCACCAGGGCACGCCCCCACCGGGAGGCAACACCCGGCGGTGACGGATCAACCGGGGCCGACGGTGCCGCGGAGCCGCCGGCCGTTCAGCTGTCCGACCTGGTGGCCCGCTACGCCGCCGCCGTGGCGCAACGCCGGGAGTTGATGGCGGTGTTCGTCCGGGAGGTGCATCACCTGCCGGCCGAGCATGCCGGGCGGCTGCGTCACCGGCAACGGACCCTGGTCGCACGGTGGCGCTCGCTGCTGGCGGCGACGCACCCCGGCTGGCCAGCCGAGCGGGTTCGCACCAGCGTGCACGCCGTGTTCGGCATGCTCAATGCGGTCGGCACCTTCGCCTCGCCGTTGCCCGACACGGTTCTGGCCGAGCAGTTGACCCGGCTCGCGTCGACCGCCCTGGAATTGCCGGTCCGCCGCACCGCCGGTGGACCTTCGCTGGTTTGATACTCCGTTCTTGGGCCGGTTCCGGCCGAAAATGGAGTATCAAACCCGCGAACATCGGCGGGCGTCAGACCGGCCGCAGACTTTCGGGCAGGTCCAGCGTGAGCTCGCAGAATTCATCGACCACCTCGAAGCCGAGCCGGCGGTAGACCGCATTGGACGGCGCATAGCCGGCGTCAGTGAACAGCACCACCTGATCGGCGCCCGCACGTTGCGCCGACCTCGCCGCGGCCGCCGTCACCGCTGCCCCGAATCCTCGGCCTCGCAACGGTTGCGGCGTGTACACCGGCCCGATCCGGGCCATGGCGTCGACCACTACGGAGTGCCCGGCCAGCGCCACCGGGTGGTCGTCCACCACCCACAGCAGGTGCCGGGCACCACGGTCCTCCCGGGTGCGCACCGCCTCCGGATCCGGCGCCGTCGGCAGCGGCACGGTCCCGGTCTCGACGGCGAAGTCATAGAACCAGCGGGCCAGCAGTTCCAGGTCGGCAGGGTGGCCGACGTCCGCCGCGCGTCCGGTTCCGCGAACGCCGACCGGCTCGATCAACTCCGCCAGCCGGTACAGCAGCATCGGCTTCTGCTCCCGGACCGCCACGACCCCGGATCCGGCGAGCACCTCCCCCAGCTCCGTGACATCCGTCCGCGGACCGGTCAGCATCCGCGGGCGGCAACCGGCCTCCCGTGCCGCGCCCGCGAGCGCCCGCGCGACACCCGCACGGTCGCCGATACCGGGGTCGATCAGCACGGTGAGCGGGTGCGGCGGAGTGCGTAGCGCCGCGGCG
>DASSTH010000424.1:0-3002 GCA_035708025.1 Nakamurella sp.
GTCACCGGATGCCACGGCCGGGTCGGCGCTGTCCGACGACACCTCGGCGACCGCGTCGGCGGCCTGTTTCGCGGTGAACCCGAGTCCGGTCAGTGCGTCCACCAGGCGGTCGGACCAGGGCGCCGTCGGCGCCGCGCCGCCGGGACCGGCCGACGGCACCAGCCCGACCTTGTCCTTGAGTTCCAGTACCAGGCGTTCCGCGCTCTTGCGCCCGATGCCCGGGGCCCGGGTCAGCGCCGCGGTGTCCCCGCCGGCCAGCGCGCGCCGCAGGTCGTCCGGCTCCAGCACCGCCAGCAGCGCCAACGCGATCTTCGGCCCCACCCCGGAGACCGACTGCACCAACTCGAACAGCTCCTTGGCGGCCGCGGTGGCGAACCCGTACAGGGTCAGCGAGTCCTCCCGCACCACCAGCGTGGTGGCCAGCGCGGCCTCCTTGCCCCGATGCAGCCCGGCCAGCGTGCCGGGCGTGCTGCGCACCGCCAGGCCCACGCCGCCGACCTCCAGCACGGCGTGATCCAGTCCGATCGAGGTGACGGTGCCGCGCACCGAGGCGATCATCGGGCGCTCCGGACGCTGGCGGCCCCCACGCCCAGCATCGCCGCCGGCCGAGCGGCCTGCAGCCGCGCCTGCATCGGGGCGCGCCACAGGTGACACAGCGCCAGCGCGAGCGCGTCGGCGGCGTCGGCCGGCCGGGGGGCGTCGGGCAACTTGAGCAGCCGGGTGACCATGGCCGTCACCTGCGCCTTGTCGGCGCGCCCGTTGCCGGACACCGCCGCCTTCACCTCGCTGGGCGTGTGCCAGGCGACCGGGATGCCGCGCCGGGCGGCGGCCAGCGCCACCACCCCGGACACCTGCGCGGTGCCCATCACGGTGCGCACGTTCTGCTGGCTGAACACTCGCTCGATGGCGACCGTCCCGGGCCGGTGACGATCCATCAGGGCCTCCACCGCCTCGGCGACCGCGAGCAACCGGTCTGAGAGGTCCTGGCCGGGAGGGGTGCGCACCACCACCACCTCGACCAGCGTGGGCGATGCGCCGGCCCCGCCGTCCACCACGCCCACCCCGCACCGGGTGAGGCCGGGATCGACGCCGAGCACCCGCACGCCCCGCCTCCCATCGCCGCCGAACAGGTGTACGCCGAAGACGTTACCGAGCCGGGCGGCCCGATCGGTGGACCGCCACGCCCGATGGTGACCCGTGCTCCGCGAGGATCAACTTCCGGTCGCGAGGATCAACTTCGCGGTCCGCCGCCGGAAATGCCGGATTCCACGTGAAGTTGATCCTCGCGAGGCGAAGTTGATCCTCGCGGTCACTCCTCGTCGAGCTGCTCCATCACCTCGTCGGGGATGTCGGCGTTGGTGAACACGTTCTGCACGTCGTCCAGGTCCTCGATCGCGTCCACCAGCTTGAGCACCTTGCGGGCGCCCTCCAGCTCCAGCGTCACCGGCACCGTTGCCACGAACGTCGGCTCGGCCGAGTCGTACTCGATCCCGGCATCGACCAGCGCCGAGCGCACCGCCAGGAAGTCGCTCGCCTCGGAGACCACCTCGAAGGAGTCCTCGGAGTCGTTGACCTCCTCGGCTCCCGAGTCCAGCACCGCCATCAGCAGGTCGTCCTCGCTGAGGGTGCCCCGCGGCACCACGATGACGCCCTTGCGGTTGAACAAATAGGACACGCTGCCCGGGTCGGCCATGCTGCCACCGTTGCGGGTGACGGCCAGCCGCACGTCGGTCGCGGCGCGGTTCCGGTTGTCGGTCAGGCACTCGATCATGATGGCGACGCCGTTCGGCCCGTACGCCTCGTAGGTGACGGACTGGTAGTCCGCCCCACCGGCCTCGGCGCCGGACCCGCGCTTGACCGCGCGATCGATATTGTCGTTGGGCACCGAGGACTTCTTGGCCTTCTGGATGGCGTCCCACAACGTGGGGTTGCCGTCCGGGTCACCGCCGCCGGTGCGCGCCGCGACCTCGATGTTCTTGATCAACTTGGCGAACAACTTGCCGCGCTTGGCGTCGATCGCCGCCTTCTTGTGCTTGGTGGTAGCCCACTTGGAGTGGCCGCTCATCGGTGCCCGCCTTACGTCTTCTCCGGTTCGTCCGGCCTGAAATCCTACGTCGCCGCCGGGTGCCGCCGTGACGGTGACGGCACCGTGGACCCTCGCCCGGCTTACGGCCCGGCCCCGCTCGGACCCGGCCGAATGCCCGCACGGCAGCGCCGCCGGGCGGAGCTACCGCCCGGCGGCGCCGGTGTCACGAACTGGGTCGAACGGCCGTCAGCTGACGGTCTTCCACTCCCAGTAGTTCCACAGGAAGGTCGGGCTCATCGGGGCGTACCCGACGCCGCTGACCTTGTTCGAGTTGTACGCGACGATGTCCGGGTACTGGAACAGCAGCACCCCGAACCCGTCGGCCCACAGCTGCTTCTCCGCATTGAGCATCAACTGGAACTGCTTGTCCGGATCCGGCTCGCTGTTCAGCGCGATGAGGTTCTTGTTGACCTCGGCGTTGCAGTAGTGCTGGACGTTGTTCATGCCCCAGTCGGTCTTGGTGGCCTTGTCCTCGCACAGGTAGTTCGGCGGGTTCTGGCCGACACCGGTCGAGGTGGACTGCCAGGCGAACAGCGAGGCGTCGTACATCTTGTTGTTCGGCAGCAGCGACGCCCACTTGGCGTTCTTGCCGTCGATCACGTCGAAGCCGGCCTTCTTGGCCGACGCGGCGATCAACTGGTACTCGTTGGCCCGCCGCGGGTTGTTGTCGGCGTACATCAGGCGCACCTTGACCGGGGTGCTGACGCCGGCCTCGGCCAGCAACTGCTTGGCCTTCTCGATGGCGGCGTCCGACCCGGCATCGGCATACTCCGCCGAGCCGTTCTCCTTGGCCATCTCGTCATAGCCCGGCTGACCCGGGAACAGCATGAACGACTGCCGCAGCACCGCATTCGGGTTCAGCGGCTTGATCAGGGTGTCGATGATGGACTGCCGCGGGACGGTCTGCAGGAACGCC
>DASSTH010000425.1:0-4204 GCA_035708025.1 Nakamurella sp.
CCCCCGGCGAGTTGGCCGAGGAGGTCCGCGGCGAGGGATGGCGGCACTCGGTGGGTGAGCTGCTGACCTGCCCGATGAGCCTGGCCCAGTGGGTGGCGACCGGGTTCGGGCTGGGACTGCTCATCGCGCCGCGCAGCACCCGGGTGGCGCTCGCCACCATGACGGCCGTGGCGGGCGCCGACTTCCTGCAGCATGCCTACGTCCGGCTGCAACAGGCCACCGAACAGGACGGCTGACCTACGCCGCTTGTAGCGGATCAGTAGCGATCGGATCTTGCCGAGACGCCGGCGTCGCGACACCAGCATGCTGTGGGGTCGAACATCGGGCAGCGAAAAGTCACAACTCGATCGCCGGTGCGTCCGCATTTGCGCAGGTCGCCGATGGTGGCCGGCCATCGAGGTGCGACTCTCGGCGATCGTCCCGCTGGCCCGGCCGACTGGATGGCTCATCTAGCTGTGGCGCGCGAACGGTAGGCCGCGCCGGACGGACCCCGGCGGCGGCGCGGTCGCGGAGGCGGGCAACCCGTCCGGGGCGCGCCGGACGGACCGGCGTCAGGCGGTCGCGGGCGCCGGCACCCGGTCCGGGGCGCGCCGCATGTGCAGCCGCACCGCGGTGCCGTCCGGGCCGGAGCGCAACTGGACCAGATCGCACAGCTGGTGCACCAGCCACAGACCGCGTCCGCGCAGGTTGCCGACCGGCGGCGGTAGCCGTCCCACCATCGGGTCGGTGATCCGACCCCGGTCGGTGACCTGACACACCATCGAACGATCGTCACTCCACACCTGCAACAGCCCGGGGGGCCCGGCGTGCTCGAGGGTGTTGGAAGCCAGTTCGTTGACGGCCAGCAGCAGGTCGCCGAGCCGGTCGCCGTCCACACCCTCCCGCGCGCCGTGGGCGGCCACCCGGCGCCGCAATTCGGCCAGGTCGTGCGGGTCGTCGAAGGCCATCCGCTCCGCATCCGGCGGCACCGGGGTCAGGTCGGCGGCCGGGTCGTCCCGGCTGACCGCATCCGCCGGATGGGTGCGCCGCACCCGGTCCAGCACGTCGGGGTCGAGCCCGACCTCGTCGTACGGGCACAGGATCGCGGTGATCCCGTTGATCGGACGGCTCAACAGGCTCTCGTGGGCGAACGCCTCGGCGATCTCGGCCGCCGACCGTCCCGGCCAGACCGGCTCGGTGACGAACACCACCGGAACCCCCGCGGCGTCGCCAGCGAACCGGTGCATCTCGGCCAGGATCCGCCCAGGGTTGCGGCCGATCTCCGCCATGTCGGCGTATTGGATGGTGGCCGGGTCGCACGAGGCGCGCCGGAACTCATCCCGCAGCAGGGTCAGATTCGGTTCGGGCACCACGACCATCGCCCGTCCGCCCGCGGCCAGACACTCGCAGACGAACGCCAGCACACCGGCGGCGTAGTCGCCGTCGGTGCGGTAGGCCAGGGCGCGATGCGCCGGTGGCCCCTGCGGCGGGTCGGCAGCGCCGTGCGGCGCCGCCGTCATGAGGTCTTCAATCGACTCGGTTCATCCGGTGCGAGGGTCAACACCCGCTCCTCTACCCACCCGGGGCGGGAGGGAATCATCGGTGACGGGTGCAGCGGTCATCGGGCATATTGTGGCCGGTGTCCGTTCAGCGCGCGCGGGCACCCCGGAGTCCGGACCAGTAGGGTCGAGCCGATGAGCACGCCCGAACCCGTCGGAGTGATCGGCGGCTCCGGCTTCTACCGGCTGCTGACGGACCCGGTGGCCAGGCCGGTGTCCACGCCCTATGGCGATCCGAGCGAACCCCCCGCCGTCGGCGAACTGGCCGGCCGGCCCGTGGCGTTCCTCCCCCGGCACGGCGCGGATCACCGGTTCGCACCGCACGTGGTGCCCTACCGCGCCAACCTGTGGGCGCTGCGGTCGCTGGGCGTGCGCCAGGTCGTCTCGTTGTCCGCCGTCGGCTCGCTGCAGGCGCCGGTGGGCATCGGGTCGCTGGTGGTGCCGGACCAGATCATCGACCGCACATGGGGGCGGGAGCAGACTTACTTCGGTGACGGGGCCGGCGTGGCGCACGTCAGCTTCGCCGATCCGTACTGTGCGAGGGGCCGGGCGGCCGCGCTGACGCGGCGCTCCGCCCGGGACGGCGGCACGCTGGTGGTGATCAACGGGCCCCGGTTCTCCACTCGCGCCGAGTCCGCCGGTTTCGCGGCCGCCGGCGCGGTCATCATCGGGATGACGGCGATGCCGGAGGCGACGCTGGCCCGCGAACTGGGCCTGTGCTACACCACGCTGGCCCTGGTGACGGACCTGGATGCCGGGATCGGCGCCGGCACCGGAGTCACCCACGCGGAGGTGCTGGAACAGTTCGCCGCCAACCTGCCGCGGCTGCGTGACCTGCTGGTCGGCACGGTGCAGCACCTGCCGCAGACCCAGGGTGATTGTCCCTGCGGCGACACCTCGGCGCTGCCAGCCTCGTTCCGGTTGCCCTGAGCGCATCGGGGCTTGCCCGATTCGCCGGCGCGACCCGCCGCGTTCCCACTGCCGTAAGCCGACCGGGGCCCGTCCGGTTCGCCGGCGCGGCCCGGCGCGTTCCCGCTCCCTGAGCGCTCGGGGCTTGCCCGATTCGTCGGCGCGGCGCGGCCGTCCAAGGTGAGCGTGCCGGCCGTCCGGACCGCGCGGGTGTCGGACGCACGCCGCACAATGCCCAGATGCTCCTCGCCCAACTCGCCGACGTCTCGGCCCGGGTCGCGGCGACCTCGTCGCGCACGGCCAAGCGGGACCTACTGGCCGGTGCGCTGGCCCAGGCGCCCGCCGACGAACTGGCCATCGCGGTCAGCTATCTGTCCGGGACGTTGCGGCAGCGGCGCACCAACGTCGGCTGGGCGTCACTGCGGACCCCGGTCCCGCCCGCCGAAGCCGCCACGCTGACCCTGACGGAGGTCGACGCCCGGTTGGAGACGGTCGCCGCGCAGGCGGGCGCCGGTTCGGCCGCCCGACGCACCGAGTTGGTGACGGACCTGCTGGGCCGCGCCACCGAGGCCGAGCAGCACCTGCTCCGCGGGCTGCTGTTCGGGGAGATCCGGCAGGGCGCGCTGGATTCGCTGGTGCAGGACGCGCTGGCGGCGGCGTTCGGGGTGCCGCTGCCGGTCGTGCGGCGGGCCGCCATGCTGCTCGGCTTCACCTCGGCCGCCGCCGAGGTCCTCGTCGCGGGCGGCCAGCAGGCGCTCGCACAGGTGCGGTTGCGGGTGGGCCAGCCGGTGCGGCCGATGCTGGCGGCCTCGTCACCGGATGTCGACGGCGCGCTGTCCAAGGCGGGCGTGCCGGTGCTGGTGGATGCCAAGCTGGACGGCATCCGGGTGCAGGTGCACCGCTCCGGGGACGACGTCCTGGTCTTCACCCGCAGCCTGGACGACATCACCCCGCGGGTGCCGGAGATCGTGGCGGCGGTGCGGGCACTTCCGCTGCGCGACGTGGTGCTCGACGGCGAGGCGATCGGACTGGACGGTGCTGGCCGGCCGCTGCCGTTCCAGGTGACCGCGTCCCGGGCGGCCACCGCGGTCCCCGGCGAGCCGGGCGCACCGCCGGCGGATTCGACACCGACCGGCTCGGCGGGTTTTGATGCCGGCGGCGTTCGCGGGAGCGCCCGGCGCCCGGTACCGCTGTCGCTGTTCTGCTTCGATCTGCTGCACCTGGACGGCGAGGACCTGCTGGACCGGCCGCTGTCGGAACGGGCCCGGACGATGAGCGACCGGCTGCCGGCTGAACTGCTGGTACCCAGGATGCTGGCGGCGTCCGCCCAAGACGTGAGCAACTTCTTCGCCGACACGCTGTCCCGCGGATTCGAAGGCGTGGTGGTGAAGAAGCTGGGTGCGCCGTATGCCGCCGGTCGACGAGATTCCGGCTGGATCAAGCTCAAGCCCCGGCACACGTTCGACCTGGCGGTCACCGCGGCCGAGTGGGGCTACGGTCGCCGGACCGGGTACCTGTCGAACCTGCATCTGGCTGCCCGCGACCCGGTGACCGGCGGGTTGGTGATGCTCGGCAAGACCTTCAAGGGCCTGACCGACCAGATGCTGGCCTGGCAGACCGAAGAGATCCAGGCCCGCTCGTCGCGCCGTACTCGGTCGGTGGTCTACGCCGATCCGCCGCTGGTCGCCGAGATCGCGTGCGACGGTCTGCAGGTGTCGACCCGCTATCCCGGCGGTGTGGCGCTGCGGTTCGCGCGG
>DASSTH010000426.1:0-2510 GCA_035708025.1 Nakamurella sp.
TTGTGGATCGCCTGTGAGTGAGGCCGCAGCGAGGCAGGCCCGTCGGCGCGGAGCGGCAGGGCCGGTGAGCGGAGCGCCGAACGAACGATCGGATGCTGAGTGAGGCCGCAGCGAGGCGGGCCCGTCGGCGCGGAGCGGCAGGGCCGGTGAGCGGAGCGCCGAACGAACGATTGGATGCTGAGTGAGGCCGGAGCGTCGGTCAGACGACCGGCTCCAGCAGGCCGGTGTCCACGTCATACAGGAAGGCACCCACCCGAACGGCGTCCGGGATCAGCGGGTGGCTGCGCACCCGCCGGACGTCCGCGGCCAGCGCCGCCCGCTGGTCGGCGATCATGCCGATTGTCATCCAGCTGGCGTCCTGTCCGGTGCGCTCGGTGAGCCTGCGCAGCATCTCCTCCTCGGAGGAGGACGCCATCGCGCAGCGGGTGTGCTCCACGATCAGCACCCGGTCGACGTTGAGCAGCTCCACGCCGAGCACCAGCGCGACCAGCACCGCGTCGGTGACGCGACCGCCTGGGTTGCGCAGGATCTTGGCGTCCCCATGCTTCATCCCGATCATTCGCAGGGGGTCGATGCGGGAGTCCATGCATGTCACCATCGCCACCCCGGCCCTGGCGATCCCGTCGAAGCCGCCAAGGTGGAAGTCCGCAGCGAATGCCCGGTTGGCCTCCAACAGATCGGCGAACGGCTGGTCCGGCGGTGACGTGCTCACCGTCGTCACGCTAGGCCAGCGGCATGCTGGTGCGGTTGTCGGGGTGGGGGCGCACCATGGCAGGCATGGCACATCCTGGCGACCGCGTCATCGTTCCCGGTAGCAGTCCACGCACGCCGGCGCCCGTGCAGCGGGTCGGACCGTTGCCCGCCGAGGTTCCGGTCGAGGCGACGCTGGTGCTGCGCCGGCGCGCGGCGGTACCGGACTCGGCATTCGGCGAAGTCCTGTCCGCCGCCGAGCTGGCCGAGCGGTACGGCGCCGATCCCGCCGACGTCGGCCGGGTCACCGAGGCGGTGACGGCGGTGGGTGCCGCGGTGGTGGGCGTGGATCCGGCATCCCGGCTGATGCGCATCACCGGGCCGGCGTCGGTGATGAACGAGCTGTTCGGCACCACGCTGCAGCGCGCCACCATTGCCACTCCGCACGCGGTCGCCGAGGTGCGTCATCCAGAGGGCGAGTTGAGCGTGCCCGCCCATCTGGCCGGGGTGGTGACGGCGGTGCTCGGCCTGGACACCCGGCCCCAGGTGCGGCCCCGGCTGCGGATCGCCGGCCCGCGTGCCGCCGCCGCGGTCAGCTACACCCCGGTGGAGCTGGGCACGATCTACCGCATGCCGGCCGGCACGGACGGGTCCGGGCAAGCACTGGCCATCATCGAATTGGGTGGCGGCTACCAGGAATCGGACCTGCAGCGCTATTTCGCCGGGCTGGGGCTGCCCATGCCGGATGTGCGCTCCTACGGCATCGACGGCGCGGCCAACTCGCCGGGCGGCGACCCCGGGGGAGCGGACGGCGAGGTGATGCTGGACATCGAGGTGGCGGGAGCGTTGGCGCCGGCCGCGGAACTGCGGGTGTACTTCGCGCCGAACACCGACGCCGGCTTCCTGGATGCCGTGGTGGCGGCCAGCCGGCAGACCCCACCACTGGCCGCCATCAGCATCAGCTGGGGAGCCAGCGAGGATGCCTGGAGCGGCCAGTCGCGCACCGCGATGGACCAGGCGTTCGCCGATGCCGCGCTGCTCGGGATCACCGTCACCGCCGCCGCGGGCGACTCCGGGTCGAGCGACGGTTCACCCGACGGCGCGGCCCATGTGGACTTCCCGGCGTCCAGCCCGCACGCGCTGGCCTGCGGGGGTACGTCGCTGCGCGCCGATCCGGCCACCGGGCAGGTGAGCAGCGAGACGGTGTGGAACGACGGCAGCGCCGGAGGGGCGACCGGCGGTGGGGTCAGCGACGCCTTCGACCTGCCGGACTGGCAGTCCGCCGCCGGCGTGCCGCTTCCCACCGGGTCCGGCTCGGGCCGCGGCGTCCCGGACGTGGCCGCGGTGGCCGACCCGCAGACCGGGTATCAGGTCCTGGTGGACGGCCAGGAGTTGGTGTACGGGGGGACCAGTGCGGTGGCGCCGCTGTGGGCGGCGCTGGTGTGCCGGCTGGTGCAGTCCCTGGGCCGGCCTGTCGGGCTGGCGCAGCCGGCGCTGTATGCCGGGGTGACGGCCGGCGCGGCGCCGCCCGGGTTTCGTGACGTGACCAGCGGTAACAACGGGGACTATGCCGCCGGTCCGGGCTGGGACGCCTGCACCGGCCTGGGCGTGCCGGTGGGCGACGAGCTGCTGTCGGCGCTGTCCGGGACGTCGTCACCGCCGCCGGGTCAGCCACCGGACCAACCACCGGAACTGCCGGACGAGCCGCCGTGGGGAACCTGACAGGGAGGTTCACCGCCGATCCCGCGGTGACGACCTACCCGCGGACGACCCAGCCGGTGACAACCACCCGCGGACGACCCAGTGGCGGACGAACGTCT
>DASSTH010000427.1:0-5342 GCA_035708025.1 Nakamurella sp.
TGACCGGCGCGCTAGCTGCTAATGATCGCGCGGGTGGGTGCGATGCGCGGCATGGCGCACAGTCTGCCACACCCCGCGCCGGGGTGCGCGCGCGGGAGGTCATGGGCGTCTTCCGGCCGGCTGTGGCACCCGGGGCGCGGCATCTCCGCCCACCACCGGTTCGGCGCGGAGCCGCCGGCCGGCCCGCGGCCGATCAGCTCGCGGCCAGGGCTGCCAGCCGGTCGCCGATGGCCTGGGTGCGCCCGGCCGATCCCGGCACCCGGGTCGCCAGGTCGAACGCCACAGCGGCCTCCACCCGGCGGGCGGCCTCCGGCATGCCCAGGTGATCCAGCAACAGCGCCACCGAGAGCACCGTGGCGGTCGGATCGGCTGTGCCGTTCCCGGCGATGTCCGGTGCCGAGCCGTGCACCGGTTCGAACATGCTCGGGTTGGTTCGCGAGACATCCAGGTTGCCCGATGCCGCCAGCCCGATACCGCCGGAGACCGCCGCGGCGAGGTCGGTGAAGATGTCGCCGAACAGGTTGTCAGTGACGACGATGTCGAACCGGCCCGGGTCGGTGACCAGGTGGATCATCGCGGCGTCCATGTGGGTGTAGGCGACGGTGACGTCCGGGAACTCCATGGACACCTCTTCGACCACCCGGCTCCACAACTGGCCGGCGTGCACCAGCACGTTGGTCTTGTGCACCAGGGTCAGGTGCTTGCGCGGTCGGCGGGCCGCCCGGACGAAGCCGTCCCGGACCACCCGTTCGATGCCGTAGTAGGTGTTGACCGAGACCTCGGTCGCCACCTCGTGCGGGGTGTCCTTGCGCAACAGGCCGCCGTTGCCCGCGTACGGGCCCTCGGTGCCCTCGCGCAGCACCACCAGGTCCACCGACTGATCGCCGGCCAGCGGTCCCGTCACCCCCGGATACAGCCGCGCCGGACGCAGGTTCACGTGATGGTCGAGCTCGAACCGGATACGCAGCAGCAGGCCGCGCTCCAGGATCCCGGACGGCACCGACGGATCACCGACCGCTCCGAGCAGGATGGCGTCGTGCTCGCGCAGTTCGCGCAGTACCGACTCGGGGAGCAACTCCCCCGTCCGGTGCCACCGGGCCGCCCCCAGGTCGTAGCTGGTGGTCTCGACGTCGGGAACGACCCCGGTGAGCACCTTCAGCCCCTCTGCCACGACCTCCGGCCCGATGCCGTCACCCGGAATGACCGCCAGCTTCATTGCGCCCCACTCTTCCTGTTGCCATCCCCCGACCGGACGTAGCCCGACCCTGGTTCGCCGTTGCCCGAACACCCGGCACCGGAAGGCTAGCGGCCCCGACGCCGTAGAGGTACCTCGGATACCCGTACGGAGTAACGCGGCGCGTCGTGGCCGCACGCGCCCGATCCGGCGGCCCGCTGGTACGGCCCCGCACGCGTCCTGCGGACTGGGCGCCAAGACGCCCGGTCGGCAGGACGCACCGTGGGGGCCCGAACAGGCCGCGGCCCGGTCCGGGCGGAACTCGTCCGCCCGGACCGGGCCGGTTGCTACCGATCGCGGAGCCGGCCACTCGGCTCCGGGGTCAGCGGGTCACACCGCCTGCTGGTACTCCCACGCCCGATGCAGGAACGCTGCCATCTGGCCGCGGGTGACGTTGACCGCCGGCGAGTACGTGCTGCCGTCGCCGGTGCCCTTCACGATCCCGGCGTCCGCCAACCACTCGATGTCACCACAGGCGATGTTGGTCGCCGGAACGTCGGAGAACGTTCGCACGTCCCCTTCGCAGGTGGCGTCGTCCAGGCCGGTGACGGTGCGGTAGACGAACATCGCCATCGCCTGACGGGTGACCTTCGCCGCCGGCGAGAACTTGCCGCCACCGGTGCCGTTCGCGATGCCGGCGTCCGCCAGCCACTCGATGTCGCCACAGAACACGCTGCTCGCCGGGACGTCGGCGAACGTCCGGTCCGTGCCTTCGCACTGGGCATCCGCCTGACCTGGGTGCAGGTACCGGTACAGGAACGCGGCCATTTGGCCCCTGGTCACCGGATCGGCCACACCGTAGGTGCCGTCGGCCTTGCCGTTGGCGATACCGGAGGCCACCAGCCAGGCGATGTCGTCGTAGAAGATGTTCGACTCCGACAGATCGCTGAACCCGTCGAACGGCGACAGCAGCAGCGTCTGCGCCCGGGTGCCGCTGGCGTTGTGCAGGTGGAACACCAGGGTCTTGGTGAACTTCTCGTCGACACCCACCGGCACGCCGAACCCGTCACCGCCGTCCTGCCAGAGCGGACCGTCCACCTGCACGGCCGGGTTGGCCGCGTCGAAGGTGACCGGACCGACATCGTCGATGTCGCCATTGGCGTTGTTCGTGTAGTAGCTGAACGTGCCAACGGTGTAGGTGATCGGGAAGGTCGATGCCGCGTCGGTCAGCCCGATCAGCTTGGGCCAGACCGGCAGCAGCACCACGTTCGAGTCGAACACGTTGGTGTCCAGGTCGCCGAACGCCATGTTGACCGGCTCGGCATCGATCGACTCGCCGGTCGACAGGTCGATCAGCCAGGCCACCAGCACGTCCGTGCCGGCCACGTTCTGCGCGTACACCTCGTAGTCGGCATCGCCATCGCCGTTGGTGTCGAAGTCCACGTACGGGATGGTGGAGTTCCCGATGGTGGCCCAGTCGGCGTAGGTGGAGATGCCGAACCACAGCCAGCCGTCGTCCACCGAACCGCTGTCGTCCGGGGACACGCCGGTACCGACGTACTGGATGTCGCCGGCCGCGGCGGTCTGGTTGATCGTGCAGCCGACCCCGCTGGAGTCCTCGCACGCCGGCAATTGCGGGCTCTCGGCCCCGAAGTCCATCACCGAGACCAGCGAGACCCAGGAACTCGGGTCGGTCGGGTCGCCCTGTTCGAACCCGCTACCCGTCAACACCACTCCGGTGCCGCCTTCCACCGCGCCGGGCTCTCCCGACACCTGGGACACCGGCTTGACCGCGCCATACACCGGCACCCGCAGATCGTGGTCCGGCGCCGCGACCATCAGCCAGCCCGACGCGTCGGACAGGAATTGCCGTGGCACGCCCGACTGGATGAACTGCATGGTCGGATCGATGGTGTGGCGCAGGTCGTCCGCCACCGCGGTCAGGGTGATCGTCACGTCCTGCGCACCGAAGGCGTCCAGGTGCAGCGAATCCGCGCTGAGCGAGTACGACACGCCCGGTTCCTCGATGGCCGGCGAGTAACCGAGGTTCACGTCCACCGCAGCGTTGGAGGTGTTCTGCACCCGCACGTGCCGCTCGACGGTGACGGTCTGGCCCGCCGGTGCCTCCACCACGCCGAAGGACGCGCTGACGCCGCCCTCGACGTCGGAGCTGTAGGCCAGCACCGTGCTGTTGATCGCGTTGTGGGCGTCGATCCGGCCGGCTCCGACCCGGGCGGGACCGTAGATGTCCCCGCTCTGGTCGGCTTCGGTGTACAGGTCGTGGTCGGCGCCGTTCATGATCGCCGCCTTGAGCTGCTCGGTGCTCCACGCGGGGTGGGCCTCCTTGACCAGCGCCGCGATGCCCGCCGTGTGCGGGGTGGCCATCGAGGTGCCGGAGATCACCAGCGGTTCGTTCCCGGTACCCATGCCCGCCGAGGCGATGGTGTCACCGGGGGCGGTGACGTCGGGCTTGACCACTCCGATGGAGCCGTGCGTGCCCCGCGAGGAGAACGACGACACCAGGTCGTTCAGCGACGGGTCGTCCGACGGCTGGTTGTTCAGCAGGTCCTTGGTGAAGGTGACGTTCAGCTGCCCGTCGTCCGCCGCATCCTGCAGGCGCTCGGTCTCGGTCATGGTCAGCTGGAAGACCGGGATGTCCTCATCGCCGGTGATGCCGGCGGTGAACACCGGGACGTCGCCGGTGAAGATGGCTCCGATCGCACCCGCGTCCTTGACATTGCCGGCCCGGGCGGCCGAGCCGCAGCGTCTGGTGGAGTCGTCGGAGTCCCAGGTCAACCAGGCAACCTTTCCGGTCACCAGTTCCGCGTCCGCGTCCGACAGCTCGTCGCAGCCGTCCAGGTTGTCCGGGTCGCTGAGCTCGACGACCTGGCCGGTCACGTCCGGCGCCGTGGTCCACGGGTAGGCGACCGACACCTGCCCGACCGCGGGGCTGTCGACCGATTCCGGCGCGTTCACCTTGATACCGGACAGCAATTGGAAGGAGTCCACCGAGCTGGCCACCGCCAACGCGCGAACCGCATTCCCCGGCGAGCCACCGATGTCCGTGAGATCGCCGCCGTTGCCCATGGCGATGACCGGCAGCACGCCGTTCTCGGCGAGCGCGTCGACGACGTCGTTCTCCGGGTCGTCCGGGGTTCCGTAGTCCGAGCCCAGCGAGAGGTTCACGATGTCCAGGGCGTCGGAGAAGTCACCGTCGTTGTTGGGGTCCAGCGCGGTGTCCAGTGCCTCGATCACCACGTCGGTGGAGCCCTCGCAGCCGAATACCTTGAACGAGTACAGGGTGGCCAGCGGCGCCATGCCGGGGCCGATCCGCATGCCGTCCAGGTCGTCGCCGCTCAGCGTCGTGTAGTCGCCGGTGAACGTGTCGCCGTCGGCGTTCTCCCCGTAGCCGGCAACGGTTCCGGCCACATGCGTGCCATGCTCGTTGCAGTCCAACGGATTCGGATCCGGATGCGGCACCGGCTGGTAGTTGTCGCTGGTCGGGTCCGCATCGTAGTTGTCACCGACGAAGTCCCAGCCGCCGGCGATCTTGGCCTGGGCCAGTTCCGGAAGGTCGGCGCGCCAGTTGTACAGCAAGCTGCCGGCCGATTCGCTGGCCGCGTCGTACGCCTCCGGGCTACCCGGACCGCCGAAATCGGCGTGCGTGTAGTCGATCCCGGTGTCGATCACCCCGACCGTGACGCCATCACCCAGCTTCCCGTAGTCGTTCCAGGACTCCAGCACGTTGGTCAACTGCGCGGTGTGCGCGTTGTCCGGGTGCTTGGGAACGATGGTGGAGATCTTGACGACGTCCTTCTGACCGGCGATCTTCGCCAGCTGCGCCGGGGTGGCGCGCAGCGCGAAGCCGGACAGCGCGTTGCTCACCGTGAACATCGGCGCGGCGTTGACGTTCCCCAGCGCGAGGGCGGTCAGGGCGTTCGCCCGCTGCGCGATGGCCTCGCGGTGCGCCTTGACCGCCTTGATCGCGGCGGCCTTCTTCTGCGCCGGAGTTCCCTTCGCGGAGCGCAGGGTCTTGCCGGACACCGTCGCGGAGGACTGATCGGCCAACTGCACGAAGACCGGCTGGGTGCCCTTGCCGTTCAGCTTGAGCTTGTTGGCCGCGTCCTTGACGGCAGCCGGCGCACCGGCCGCGCCCTTGCTCAGGTCC
>DASSTH010000428.1:0-13227 GCA_035708025.1 Nakamurella sp.
GGGTCCGTCCGGCGCGGCCCACCGTTCGCGCGCCACAGCTAGATGAGCCATCCAGTCGGCGGGCCTGCGGGACGATCGCCGAAAGTCGCACCTCGATGGCCGGCCACCATCGGCGACCTGCGCAAATGCGGACGCACCGGCGATCGAGTTGTGACTTTTCGGTGGCCCGATGTTCGACCACACAGCATGCTGGTGTCGCGACGCCGGCGTCTCGGCAGGATCCGATCGCTCCTGAATCCGCTACAAGCGGCGTAGGTCAGCCGTCCTGTTCGGTGGCCTGTTGCAGCCGGACGTAGGCATGCTGCAGGAAGTCGGCGCCCGCCACGGCCGTCATGGTGGCGAGTGCCACCCGGGTGCTGCGCGGCGCGATGAGCAGTCCCAGCCCGAACCCGGTGGCCACCCACTGGGCCAGGCACATCGGGCAGGTCAGCAGCTCACCCACCGAGTGCCGCCAGCCCTCGCCGCGGACCTCCTCGGCCAGCTCGCCGGGGGCGCCGAGCCCCTGGTAACGGGTGAACGGGGCGCGCAGCGGGCTGGTGACGGGATCCTTGGCGATGATCCGGGAGAGCTTGTGGGTGGCCATCGCCAGCATGGCCACGTCCCACGGCGCCACCTCCCGGCGCACGGCAGCAGTTCGACGCCGCCCCCGCCGGGCCGCCCAGACCGCGCCCGCGCCGGTGCCACCCGCGTACGCCGCGAGCAAGCCCAGATAGCCGCCGAGCGGCCGGTCGGCGCCTCCGCGGTAGCCGTCCGCCTGCCGGCGTGCCCATGCGCCCACCGCTGCCAGCGGTCGCCATTCCGTGCGGCCCATCGCTCACCATCCCGTCACCGACGTTCCTCCTGACCTTCCCCAGCCGTGGAAATCCACACCCGTGCTTGACCGGGGGTCGCGGCGGGCACCTGACCGGCATGATCCCGACCCTGCGCGCGCCGGACAGCACCGTGGCGTTCCTGCGGCACGGGTACACGTTCGTCTCGCGCACCTGCGACCGGCTGGGCACCGACGGGTTCGCCACCAGGCTGGTCGGCCGCCCGATGGTCTGCCTGCGCGGTGCGGACGCCGCCCGGTTCTTCTACTCCGCGGATGCCTTCACCCGGGCGGGAGCCATCCCGGCGAGCGTGGCGCACCTGCTGCAGGACGACGGCAGCGTGCAGAGCCTGAACGGTCCGGAGCACCGGCACCGCAAGGCGCTGTTCCGGCAGGTGCTGCCCACCGGCCCGGACGGGCCGATGCACGGCGCGCTCACCGACGACGCGCTGTCGGCGGCGTTCGAGGCGCGGTGGCACCGGGCGGTGCACGGTTGGCAGCGGGCGGGCAGCGTGGTGCTGCACCGCGAACTGCCCGAGGTGCTGACCCGCGCGGCCCTGGACTGGTCGGGCACCACGGTGACGGAGCCGCGGGCCGCCCGACTGTCCGGGCAGCTGGCCGCCATGGTGGAGCGGGCCGGATCGTTCGGCCCCACCAACTGGATCGCCCGCGCTCGCCGGCGCGACGCCGAACGGTGGGCCACACAACTGATCCGGGAGGTCCGGCAGGGGAGGCCCGGGCGATCCGGTGCAGCGGTGGTGTCGGATGCGTCGCCGGTCGCCGCGGTGGCAGGTTACCGGGATCCCGAGGGCCGCGCGTTGCCGCCGGAGATCGCCGCGGTGGAGTTGATCAACCTGTTGCGCCCGGTGGTCGCGGTCTGGCTGTTCATGGTGTTCGCCGCGCACGCCCTGGTCCGGTACCCGCAGTGGCGGGAGCGCTTCGCGGGCGGTGACGAGGAATCGCTGCCCGCCTTCGTCGACGAGGTGCGCCGCTTCTACCCGTTCTTCCCGGCCATCGCCGGGTTCGCCGGCGCCGCCCAGGACTGGCAGGGCCACCGCTTCGCGGCCGGTGACTGGGTGATGCTGGACCTGTACGGGACGAACCACGACCCACGGTCCTTCGACGAGCCGCTGGCCTTCCGCCCCGAGCGGTTCGCCGGGGCGGTCGAGTTGCCGGAGGCGCTGGTGCCACAGGGCGCCGGCGACCCTGCCACCGGGCACCGCTGCCCGGGCGAGCAGGCGACCCGGTCGCTGATGGCGCAGGCGGTGCGGCTGCTGACCCGGTCGGTCCGCTACCGGGTGCCCAGCCAGGACCTGCACATCGATCTGCGCCGCATGCCCGCCCGGCCCGCCGACGGCATGGTGATCGCGGATGTCCGGCCCGCCTGACGGTGGGGCGGAGCCGGGATCGCCTGACGGCGGGGCGGGCGACGAGCGCGTGCGGCGACCGGCGGGCGCCCTGACCCGCATCGGCGGGTTGCCCGGTCTGTCGCGGTTCGTCCGGGCAGGATGGGCCGGTGCAGCCCGCCCCCCGGACCCGCCTGCTGGCCGGCCTGGTCGCCGTGCTGGCGCTGGCCGGTATTGCCGTCGCCGCGCTGCTGGCCATCGCGCCGCCCGCGCCGGCACCGGCCGACGCCCCGGCCGACCAGTTCAGCGCGCAGCGCGCCTTCAGCCACGTCGAGGCGATCGGCGGCCAGGTGCATGTGGCCGGCAGCCCGGCCGCGGACGGCGTGCGTGAGCACATCGTCGCCACCCTGACCGGGCTGGGGCTACACCCGCGGATCCAGGACGCGGTGGGGCAGACCGACGCCCTGGGCGGCCTGGCGATGGCCCGGGTCCGCAACGTCGTGGCGGTGATCCCCGGAACGGGGTCCACCGGCCGGCTGTTCCTGGTGGCGCACTACGACTCGGTGCAGGTGTCCTACGGCGCCAACGACGACGGCGCGGGGGTCGCCACCCTGCTGGAGACCGCGCGGGCGCTCACCGCCGGCGGCCCGCTGCGCAACGACGTGGTGCTGCTGTTCACCGACGCCGAGGAGGCCTGCCTGTGCGGCGCGGAGGCGTTCGTGCAGTCCGATCCACTGGCGGCCACTGGCGGGGTGGTGCTGAACGTCGAGTCCCGCGGATCGTCCGGGCCGGCGATCATGTTTGAGACCGCCGCCGGCAACCGGGACCTGATCGCGCAGTACGCCGCTGCGGTGCCCTATCCGGTGGCCACCTCGATGGCGGTGGAGGTCTACCGGATCCTGCCCAACGACACCGACTTCACCCCGTTCCGGACCTCGGGCCGGTTCACCGGGCTGAACTCCGCCTATATCGACGGGTCCGCGGTGTATCACTCGCCGGAGGACCGGCCGGAGTACATGGACCTGGGCAGCCTGCAGGCCCTGGGCGGCAACGCGCTGGCGCTGACCCGGCAGCTGGGCGACGCCGACCTGGCCCCGTTGCAGCGACCGTCCGCCCAGGACGCCAGCTACTTCCCGGTGTTCGGGCTGCTGATCCGCTATCCGGGCGGGTGGGTGTGGCCGCTGGCGGCGCTCGGCGTGCTCGCGGTCGCCGCCCTGACGGTGTTGGTGCACCGCCGGGCGGCGCTCGGCTGGGGCCGGATGGCCGCCGGCTTCGGGTTGGCACTGCTGCCGTTGGCGCTGTCCGCGGTCGTCGCCCAGTTGTTCTGGATGCTGCTGGTGGCGATCCGGCCCGGCTACGCGGCGATGATCGATCCGTGGCTGCCGCAGTGGTACCGGGCCGGGGTGGTCGCGCTGGTCGCGGTGGTGCTGCTCGGCTGGTATGCGCTGCTGCGCCGCCGGTTCGCGCCGTGGGGGCTCGCGGTGGGAGCGCTGGGCTGGCTCGCGGTGCTGGGCGTGCTGCTGGCGGCGATCACCCCGGGCGGGTCCTACCTGGGCTCGCTGCCGGCGATCGCCGGGTCGGTGGCCGGCGTCGCAGCGGTGACGGTGCGCCCGTGGTGGGCGCGGGCGCTCGCGGTGACGGTCGGTGCCGCGGTGGCCGTGCTGGTGCTGGCGCCCACCGTGCAGCTGTTCTTCCCGGCGCTGGGACTGGCGACCGGGGCGGCCGCCGCGCTGGTCGCCGGCATGCTGGGTCTGGCACTGCTGCCGGTGCTGGAGTACCTGCATCCGGCTCTCGAGCGGCACCTGGCCGGGGCCGACCCGCCGCCGCCCGCCCGCCCGCGCCGGTGGGCCGCCGCCGGCGCGACCGCCGTCGCCGTAGCGCTGGCCGTCGCCTGCACCGTCACCGGCCTATCGGTCGATCACTTCGACGCGGCGCATCCGGAACCGACGCAACTGATGTACGCGCTGGACGCCGACACCCATACAGCGATGTGGGTGAGCACCGAGGATCACCCCGGAAGGTGGGTCTCCGGCTATGTGTCACAGCGGCACGACGTCTCCCGGCAGTTCCCGCTGCTGCACGGCACGGTGTCCACCGGGCGCGCGCAGCCCGCGGACCTGCCGGCGCCCCGGCTGGACGTGGACTCCGACAGCACCGCGGACGGCCGGCGCACGCTGCGGCTGACCATCCACCCGCAGCGCGCGGTCCGGCTGGTGGCGCTGTCCGCGCCGGACGCACGGGTGCGCTCGGCGACCGCGCAGGGCCGCGACATGCCGGTGTCCGACCACGGATTCCTGCTGCTGTTCCATGCCCCACCCCCGGACGGGGTGACGGTGACGCTGGTGCTCGACTCGCCGGGCCCGGTGACCTTCCGGGTGATGGACGGCAGCGACGGGCTGACCGGCCTGCCGGGCTTCACGCCACGACCGCCCGGCGTCGGGGTGCAGGGGTCGCACACCTCGGAACTGGTGCTGGTGGCCGCCACCGTCACCCGGTAGCAGTGCCGCCCGCCCGGATGCGCCGACTCCGGGCGGCTCCCGCCGGCCAGGACGGCGCGGCCCCCCGTTGCGTCCCGCCCTGGCGTGGTGTGATCGCGACCGGGCGGGACGCAACGGGAGTTCCGTCACTTGCCCGGCTTGGGCACCGGGATGATCTGCAGCGCCTTGGTGGCCTGTTTGAACGCCTTCGGGGTGACCTCCGGCGCGCTGCCCTGGGTGCGCCAGGTCGGCAGCGCGGCCAGGTCCGCGCATGCCGACGGGTAGCGGTCGCAGTAGCTGGTGCGGTTCCCCACCGACTCGGCCGACAGGATGGCCTTGACGATGGCCCGGGACAGCGCGTCGGCACCGGCCGAGTAGATGCCGTTCAGCGTGCGCCCGTCGGCCGGGTTGTTGTTCCGCAGCGGGGTGCCCGATCCGGTGGACACGCCGAACACGGTGTCCCCGTCGGCCAGCGTGTGGATCGGGCTGATCGCCCGGGCCATGCCGTCGTGTGCGTTGCCGGACAGCCGTTCCGCGGCGGCCTTCTCCAGTGGTGCATTGGTGGCCACCACGGCGATCGTGGTGTTCAGCGCGTTGTCGTCCGCGGCGGCCGCGGACGGGTGGCACTCGGCCGCGGTCGGTGTCTGCAGGCCGGCGAACTCGTCACCCAGGCCCAGCCGGGCGGCCAGCAGCGAGCAGTCCTTCGGGTCCACCGCGGACCCGGCGGAGTTCACCACCACGATCGCCCCGACGTAGATGCCGTTGCCCAGGTAGACGCTCGCGGTGCCGACACCGCTCTTGTAGCCGCCGGAGTTGGCGCCGGTGCCGCCGCCCACGGTGCCCTGCCGCACCGGGCCGTCGCTGACCGCCTGCGCCGCCAGGTAGCCCCATTCGGCCGTGGTGCGGGCCTTGATGTCGCCGCCGCGTCCCAGGTCGTAGATGTCCGCGGCCGGCACGATCGGCGCCACCCCGACCGGTCCCAGCGGTACGCCCTCCCCGCGGTCCTCCAGCCAGCGGATGACGCCGTTGGTGGCCTCCAGGCCGTACATGCTGCTGCCGCCCAACTGGATCGCGTTGACGCCCGGGTTGGAGTTCAGCGGGCTGAGCAGGTCGGTCTCCTTGGTGGCGGGGGCGCCGCCGCGCTGGTCGACGCCGGCCACCGACATCTGCGGGAAGTAGACCACGGTGGTGCCCGTCAGGTACGGCGCCGTGGTGGCCTGCACCTGGCCCACCTGCACGCCCGGGACGTCGGTGATGCCGTCGTACTGGCCGGGCATGCCGACCGTCGGGGCGAACGCAGCGGCGGCGGCGGATGCCGGGTGCCCGGTGGCCGGGACCGGCGGGGGAGCGGCCGACGACGGTGCCGCGGCGATGACCACGGCACAGACCAGCGATCCCCCGACCGCAGTGAGAGTTGTTCGGGTTCTTGACATCCCACACCATCCCTGGATGATTCGGGCGGCCCGAGGTCACTGCGCAGGCCGGGTCTGCGCGGGGCGCCCGGTGTCGGCACCTGATGATCAACCCCCCGGCGCGGCCGGGTCAATGACGCGCGGTAGCTGACTCGATACAGAGCGCAAGATCCTTTGCGAGCCTTCCGAGCCCGCGCGGTGCGGACGCGCGGCGGAGTGTGGACACCAGGCAGGATCGGATGATGCGGCTGACGGTTCCGGAGTCCCTGCGAGCCTTCGGCCGGTGGCAGCGGGAGGGCGAGGCCGGCCGCCGGCCGGGCTGCCCGACCTGGTCGCGAAGTACTGCGACCGATGGGCGCTGAGCCTGGACGGCGCGCCCCGGCACGGCAGCAACGGGCTCGCCGTCCCGGTGCTGCGGGGTCCGGAGCCGATGGTGCTGAAGGTCGACTGGCCCGGTGCCGAGCTGGCCGAGCAGGTGCGGGCCCTACAGGTGTGGGACGGCCGGGGTGCGGTGCGGCTGATCGAGGCCGACGTGCCGGCGGGGGTGCTCCTGCTGGAGCGCCTGGACGCCGAGGTGTCGCTGCGGAGCCTGCCGCTGGACGAGGCGGTGGTGCGGGCCGGACGGTTGTTGCGGCGGCTGGCGGTGCCGGCCCCGGCCGGGTTCCGCGGCACCTGGCAGGAGGCGCTGTCGCTGCGCGACTCGGTGCGGCAGCGGTGGCGGGCCGCGGGCCGGCCGTTCGCGTCCGGTGTGGTGGACACCTGCCTGGACCTGGCCGACGAGCTTGCCGCCCACCGGCCGGCCGTCATGGTCCACGCCGATCTGCACTATGACAACGTGCTGGCCGGCAGCCGGGAGCCGTGGCTGGCCATCGATCCGCGGCCGATGACCGGCGCCATCGAGTATCAGGCCGGCCAGCTGCTGTGGACGCGGTACGACGAGATCGCGACCGCCGGCGGGTTGCGGCGGTGCCTGGAGCGGCTCGTCGATGCGGCGGGCATGGACCAGCGGCGGGCCCACGGATGGGCGGTGCTGCGCTGCGTGGACTACTGGCTGTGGGGACTGGACGCCGGCTTCACCGAGGACCCGGTGCGCTGCCGCCGGATCGTGGCGGAGTTGCTACCGGGCTGACGCGCGGCGGCAGCCCGGTGGCGCGCGAGCGACCTGCGGCCGCCGATGGGCCGACCGGCCGGGCCGGATCCCGGCGAGGGCGGCGGGTGCTCGACAATGGCCCGGTGGCGGGCTGGATCGTCGGGTGGGTGCTCGCGGGGGTGGCGCTGGCCGGCTGGCTGTACCTGGTGGTGGGGCACGGGGGGTTCTGGCGGACCTCGATCCGGCTGCCCCCGGTGACGCCGGTGGACGCGCGCCCGGCCGCCGACGGCTGGCCGTCGGTGGCCGCGATCGTGCCGGCCCGTGACGAGGCGGAGATGCTGCCCCGGACGCTGCCGACGCTGCTGTCGCAGCGCTATCCCGGGGCGTTCCGGGTGCTGGTGGTGGACGACGACAGCGGTGACGGCACCGGCGATATCGCCGCTGCCCTGGGTGCGGCGGTGGTCCGCACCGACGGCCCGCCGCCCGGCTGGGTGGGCAAGGTCGCGGCCATGGCGGCCGGCGTCGCGGCGGTGACGGGAACCCCGTCTGCCCCGTCACCGGCGGGAACTCCGTGGGCCCCGTCACCGGCCATGCCGCCGGACCCTCCCCGGTGGCTGCTGTTCACCGACGCGGACATCGCCTTCCCGCCGTCCGCACTGACCACCCTGGTGCGGGCCGCCGAGGGCTCCGGCAGCGACATGGTCTCGCAGATGGCCCGGTTGCGCACCGACGCGTTCTGGGAACGGTGGATCGTCCCCGCCTTCGTGTACTTCTTCGCCCAGCTCTACCCCTTCTCCCGGGTCAACCGGCCCGGCAGGACCGCGGCCGCGGCGGGCGGCTGCATGCTGGTGCGGCGGCAGGCGCTGGCCGACGCGGGCGGCCTGGCCTCGATCCGGGCCGCGCTGATCGACGACGTCGCCCTGGCCCGGCTGATCGGTCGCCGCGGACGGATCTGGCTGGGGCTGTCCACCGGCATCCGATCCGTCCGGGCCTACCCGCGGCTGGCCGACCTGTGGGCGATGGTGGCGCGCAGCGCCTACACCCAGCTGCGTCACTCGCCGGTGCTGCTGCTGGGAACCGTTCTGGGCCTGCTGCTGGGGTTCGTGGTGCCGCCGGCGGCGGCGATCACCGGGGCGGTGCTGGGCGATCCGGTACTGGCCGCGCTCGGCGGGACTGCCTGGCTGATGATGGCCGGCAGCTATCTGCCGATGCTGCGCTGCTACCGGCTCGGTGCCTGGCGCGCACCGCTGTTGCCCCTGGTCGCGGTGCTGTACCTGGGAATGACCGTCGACTCCGCGCGGCGCCACCACGCCGGCCGCGGCGGCGCCTGGAAGGGCCGCACGGCAAGCCGTTCCGCCGGATAGCGGACCGGATCAGAAGACCGTCCGCACCGCGCCGATCACCGCCGGGTCCGGGCCGGCCGCGTCGTCCAGCACCGGAATCATCGACCACTTGTCGAACGCCGTGCACGGGTGCGAGATCCCGCTCCGGACCACCTCGCCCACCCGCAGGTCCGACCCGGGGTCCAGCTGCAAGTAGCCGTGCTGGTCGTTCAGCGCGGTGATCGATGCGCCGGCCAGGGCACGGGCCGACCCGTCGGCGTCCCGGCCGCGGACCAGTTGCGGCAGCGGGAGCCGGCCGTCGTAGGGCACGTCGCGGCGACCGGTGTTCAGCAGCGCCAGCCCCGGTTCCGGCCGGGACACCACCTGACCCCAGGCGTGCAGTGCCGGCCGCAGCGCCTGCCCGACCCGCCGGCCGAAGGGCGTGGAGGCGGCATACCCGCCGTCGTCATGGGTCAGGTAGCAGCCGGAGCGCAGCACGATCCGGGCGCCCCACTCGCGCAGCGGCGCCCAGCGCTCGGCCACTATGTCGAAGTAGGCGCTGCCCCCTCCGGTGATCACCGGCTCGTCCTCGGGCGCCAGCAGCCCGCCGCGCACCGCCTCCCGGAAGGTCTCCGCGGCGCCGTCGCAGAACGCCGCGATCGCCTCCCGGCCGCCCGGGCCGGAGGCTCCGGCCAGCGAGCCCTCCCAGGCGGCGATCCCCGCCAGGTGCAGGTTCGGTGCCCGATGCACCGCCTCGGCGGTCTGCAGGCTCTCGGCCAGCGTGCGGGCGCCGGTGCGCGCACCGGGGGCGCCGCGGTCCACCAGCACCGGAAGCGGGCGGGAGCCGGCCGGGTAGCGGTCCGCGACCAGCTGCACGGCCTCCGGCGAGTCGGCCCACACCAACACCGTGACGTCGGGGTCGGAGTCCAGCAGCTGCCCGACGTACCGCAGGTCCGGCTCGGACAGCATGGCGCCGGCGTGCAGGATCCGGCGCACCCCGTTGGCGACGGCGACCCGCAGCTGCCAGGGCGTCGCCACCGTGATGGCCCACGCCCCGGCCCGCAGCTGCCGGTGCCACAGCTGCGGCGCCATGGTGGTCTTGCCGTGCGGGGCGAGGTGCAGGCCGTGCTCGGACAGGAACGCGTCCATCACGGCGATGTTGTGCTCGACCGCACCGGCATCCAGGGTGAGCAGGGGAGTGGGCAGCTGCGACACCCTGGTGCCGGCGGCGACCAGGTCGGCCACCGTCCTGCCCTGTTGGTCGGGTCCGAAACACTTGCTGCGCCAGTCGATCGGCGCGTCGTCGGGTAGGAGCCAGGATCGGTCAGCCGTCACGGATCACTGCCTACCGCCACAAGGGCCTCGGTGTCAACCCGTGGAACGGCGGTTGCACTGTCCGCGATCGGTTCCGGGCCCCGGATGCGCCGGCCGACTGCCGGAATGTCACACTGACCCCTCGGGCACCCGCCCGCCACAGCATGACGTCCCGGCCGCCGGCGCCATCGCGCCGCACCCGGGGGGTCGCCTCGCCTGCGAAGGAGTGTCATGCACCTGCGACGCGTCGGGCCGGCCGGGGCGGAACGCCCGGTCGCCCTGGTCGACGGCCGGGCCTACGACCTGTCCGGCATCACCGGCGACATCGACGGGGCCTTCCTGGCCGCGGACGGCATCGGGCGGGTCCGGCGGGCGCTGGAAGCTGGCGACCTGCCGGCCACGGACGTCACCGGCCTGCGGGTCGGTGCCCCGGTGGTGCGACCGCACGCCGTGTGGTGCATCGGCATGAACTACGCCGCCCATGCCGCGGAGTCCGGAGCGCAGCCGCCCACCGTCCCCGTGCTGTTCTTCAAGACGCCGAACACCGTGGTGGGCCCGGACGACGACCTGCTGATCCCCCGGGGATCGCGCAAGACGGACTGGGAGGTGGAACTGGCCGTGGTGATCGGCCGGCGGGCCCGGTACCTGGAGTCGCCCGCCGACGCCGCGGCGCACATCGCCGGTTACACCATGTCCAACGACGTCTCCGAGCGGGAGTGGCAACTGGAGACCTCGGGCGGGCAATGGTCCAAGGGCAAGTGCTGCGAGACCTTCAACCCGCTGGGGCCGTCCCTGGTACCCGCCGACGAACTGGACGGCGGCGCCCTCCGGCTGCGCTCGTTCGTCAACGGCGAGCCGCGGCAGGACTCCAGCACCGCGGATCTGATCTTCGGTATCGACTACCTGGTCTGGCACCTGTCGCAGGTGGCGGTGTTGGAGCCGGGGGACATCATCAACACCGGCACGCCGCAGGGCGTGGGGCTGTCCGGCCGGTTCCCGTACCTGGTCGCGGGTGACGTGGTGGAGACCGAGATCGAGGGCATCGGCCGGGCCCGCCAGCAGTGCGTGCAGGCCTGAGGATCCCGGCCGCGCCATGACGGGCGGCGCGGCCGCCGTGGTCAGCGGCGCGATCGCCCGAGGATGCCCTCCGCCGGGATCAACCCCGCATCTGCCGGGACAGCTCCTTGGCCACTCGCTGCAGTGCCCGCGCCGCGCTGGGCAGGTCGCTCGGCGCGAACCGGGCCGCGGGTGCCGAGATGCTCACCGCCGCCGGGAATCCCAGTCCGGGGACGGCCACCGCGATGCACCGTCCGCCCTCCTGGTTCTCCTCCTCGTCCACCGCATATCCCTGGGCCCGGACGCGTTCCAGCTCGGCGAGCAGCGGGTCGATGTCGGTGATCGTGGACGGGGTGAGCGCCGGCATCCCGGACACCGCCATCAGCGAGCGCACCCGGTCCTCCGGCAGCAGCGCCGCCATGGCCTTGCCGAGCGCGGTGGCGTGCACGAAGCCGCGGTCGCCCACGTGCGCCGCCAGGCGCATCATCTGCGGACTCTCACAGACCACCGTGTGCACCACGCTGGTGCCGTCCAGCAGCCCGAGATTGGTTGTCTCGTCGAGCTTGTCGCGCAGCCGCTCGAGCGCCGGCCTGGCCAGTTCGGCGAGCCGGGCGATGCTGCGGGTGTGCTGCGGCCGGAACGCCAGGCCGAGCCGGTAGGTCACGGCGTCGTGGCCGCGCTCCACGTAGTGCCGGGACTCCAGCGCCGACAGGTACCGGAACGCCGAGCTCTTGGGCAGCCCGGTGGCGTCGGCCACCTCGGTCAGCGTGACGCCGTCCGGGGCGTTGGCCAGGGTGTCCAGGATGTCGCACACCCGGTCCACCGAACGGATGGGGTAGGACGCAACGGTGTCGGTGTCGGCGACCATGCGCCCACCTCCTTGTTCGTGCCATGGGCTCGAGGCTGTCGTGTGGGGAAATGATAGGACGATTTCAGATCGTGGAATAGCGGTGCTGGTGACCGGCCCTCCCGGCCGGCTCAGTACATGACCCAGCCGCCGTCCACACACACCACCTGGCCGGTGACGAACGCCGCGTCGTCGCCGGCCAGGAACACGAAGGCACCCGCCAGGTCCTCGGCGTAGCCGCGACGCTGCAGCGACTGCTTGGGCAGGATGCGGGCGGCCACCTCATCCGCATCCGGGGACAGCTCCAGCTCGTGCTCCGTGCGGATCGCCCCCGGCATGACTGCGTTCACCCGAACCCCGGACGGTCCCAGTTCGCGGGCCAGCGCCCTGGTCATGCCCAGGATCGCCGCCTTGGACGCCGTGTAGTGCAGCGCGCCGGGCTGGCCGGTCATCGCCATCACCGAGGTGAGGGTGACGATCGCGCCGTGCCCGGAGGCGACCAGGTCGTCCTTGGCGGCCCTGGCCAGCAGCCAGGTCCCGCGGACATTGACGGCCTGCATGTGGTCCCACTGCTGCACCGTCATCTCGTCCCACCCGGCGCGTCCGGTGGCGGCGGCGTTGGCCACCAGGATGTCCAGCGGGCCGAGCGCCTCCCGGGCCGCCTGCACCAGCCGGCCGGGACCCTCGGGATCGGCCAGATCCGCGGATACCGTCACCGCCGTGCCGCCGTCCTGCCGGATCTGAGCCGCGACATCCGCGGCCAGGCCGGTCATCTGCTCGGTCGGCTCGTGCCCGATGGCCACCGAACAGCCCTCCGCGGCGAACCGCCGGGCGACGGCGGCGCCGATCCCGCGGGACGCTCCGGTGATCAGTGCGGTCCGGCCGGCGAGCCGGCCGCTGGGTGTGGTCATGTCGATCCCTCTCGTGCCTGTCGGGCGGTCACCACACGGTGCCCGCCAGTCCCTGCTCCACGGTGAGCACCGCGTCCACCAGGTTGCGCGTCGGCTCGGTCTCCGGCGAGGTGAACAACTCCAGTGGCCGGCCCATCTCCACGATCCGCCCGGCGGACATCACCGCCGCGCGGGAGGTGGTGTAGGCGACCACCGACAGGTCGTGCGCGATCAGCAGCAGGGCCAGCCCCAGCTGCTCGACCAGATCCTTGAGTAGGTTGAGCACCTGCGCCTGGATCGACACGTCCAGCGCGGAGACCGGCTCGTCTGCGATCAACACCGATGGGCCGGGCATCAGCGCTCGGGCGATCGCGATCCGCTGCAGCTGACCGCCGGAGAACTCGTGCGGGTACTTCTCCAGTGCGGCCACCGGCAGCCCGACGTGGCCGAGCACCTCCTCGATGCGTCGCCGGTGGTCTCCGGGAACGTCCAGGCTGCGCAGCGGTTGGGCCAGCGAGCTGCCGATTCGCATCCGCGGATCCAGTGAGCTGCGCGGGTTCTGCAGCACCACCTGCACCGAGCGCCGGAAGTCCCGCCAGGACGCGCGGTCGCCGGACCACACCTCATGCCCGGCGAACTGCAGGACGCCGGCGGCGGGCCGCTCG
>DASSTH010000429.1:0-2494 GCA_035708025.1 Nakamurella sp.
CCGGACTGGGCCGGGGCGTTGCCCACCTCCAGCGGCAGCCGCACGTTCTCGATCGCCGTTCGCCACGGCAGCAGGGCGGCGTCCTGGAAGACGAACCCAATGTCGCGGCCCAGCCGGCGATTGCGCGGCGGCTGGCCCAGCACACTGACCTGCCCGCTGGTCGGCTCCAGCAGATCCGCGATCACCCGCAGCAGGGTGGACTTGCCGCAACCGGACGGGCCCAGCAGCGAGGTGAAACCGCCGGCCGCCAGGTTCGCGGTCACGTCCGCCAGTGCCGTGACCTCGCCGCGGTCGGTGACGAAGCGGACGCCGACGCCGTCCAGTCCGATGCAGTCGGCGTCCTCGCGGACGGCAGCGCGAGTCATGCCTTGCCCACCTTGGGCCGGTCGGACTTCGTCGCCTCCAAGATGTCCAGGGTCATCACGTCGTCGACCTTCGGCGTCTTGCCCTCGAACTGGCCCAGTGAGTCCCACAGATCCAGCTGAGACTGCCAGTTCTCCTTACTCATGGTTGCCCAGCCGTCCTGGGCGGTGGCGTCGTCGAACATGTAGCTCATCAGCTTCTTGGATGCCGCCAACTGTGGTGCCTTGTCCAGTCCACTGAACTGCTTGACCAGTAGATCAACCGATTCGTCGGGGTTCTGCCGGGCGTAGTCCCATCCCTTCCCGCTGGCCACCAGGAATGCCTGGAGCTCGTCGGCGCGCTTCTCCAGCACCTCGTCGGTAGCCAGGTAGACGCCGGCGTAGGACGGGATGCCGGCGTCGCCCAGCGTCATGGCGTGGTAGTCGTCGCCGAGAGGTTCGTAGGACTGCAGGTTGGTGGTCCACCCGGTGTAGACATCGATCCGCCCGGTCACCAACGGGGTGACATCACTGCCCACCACCTGCACCTTGACCTGGTCGGGGTCGATCTTGTTCTGCGCCAGCAGCGCCTTGATCAGGATCTGCCCGGTGGACTGGGTTCCCACCGTCTTGCCGATCAGGTCCTGCGGCTTGAGCACCGGGTTCTTCGCCGTGGAGATCAACGCCCACGGCCAGGACTGCAGCTGCGCGGCGAACGCCTTGATGGGCAGGCCCTGCGAGCGTCCCAGCATGATGGCCGGGCTGGAGGAGGTCTGCGCGAACGTCACGGCACCGGATGCGGTGGTGGTGACCGGGTCGATGCTGGGACCGCCGGGACGGAAGGTCAGGTCCAGGCCGGCGTCCTTGTAGAAGCCCTTCTGGAAGGCGACCACCTCGCCGAGCACACCGTTGTCGCCGACCCAGGCGATCTGGAAGTCCACCTTGCTGGTGCTGCCGGAGCCGCCGGGCGCCGATCCGGAGGTGGCACCACCGGCCGGGGAACTGCCGCCGGCCGCCGAGGATCCGCCTGCCTGGTTGTCGTCCGCGCCGCAGGCGGCCAACAGCGGGGCGCCGAGCAGCGCGCCGGCGGCCAGCGCCGTGCCACCGGTGAACAGCCGGCGGCGGGTGATCACGAGGGGGTGTTTGTCGTTCGCGGGCATGTCGGGACTCCCTTGGGGTGGAAAGGATGTGGTCCATCGACCGCACGGCGCGGGCTGCCGTGCGGTGTCGCGATGTGGTGCCGGTATGGGAGCTGCGGGACTGCTGTTCAGAAGGTCGGTGGGGTGATCACCCAGACGGCCTTGACGGTGGTGGTGCCGCGGTTGGAGTACCAGTGCGGGATGGTGCTGGCGTAGGTGATGGAGTCGCCCGGTTCCAGGTCGTACGGGATCCCGTCCAGCCAGACGGTGTGCTGGCCCTCCAGGATCAGCCCGAACTCCTCGCCGGCGTGCTGGAACGGCGTGGATTCGGAGTTGTATCCGGGCGGTTCCTGAACCCAGACGGCTTCCAGGGAATGCTTCAGCGACGGCGTGAGCAGTTCGTGCAGGGCGCCGGTGGAGTTGTTGTGCAGGTCCAGCCGGCGTCTGGCGTCGGAGCGCACCACGGGAGAGGTCGTCTCGCTGGTGTGCAGCAGTCGGGCGAGCGGAACGTCCAGGGCGTGGGCGATCTGGACCAGGGTGTTGAACGAGGGGTTGCCCTTGCCGCGCTCGAGCATGCTGATGTGCCCGACGGAGACGCCGGAGACATCGGCCAGTTCCTTGATGGTCCGCCGCTGCTGGTCGCGGATGGCCCGAACCCGGGCGCCGATCTGCTCCATCAGCCGGCTGGCCATGGGCAGACTGGCGGCAGCCACGCTCGAACTATCCACCGGCACCTCCCAGCGCGCGGCCATGGGGTTGATGCGTTTCAGTGTCAGTGAACTTCTTCAGTGTGTCAAGCGTCGCGGTCCGGGCCGGGCGTCCGTATCGATTCCGAAGCGGCGGGCCGGCCGGTCACAGGTGGCGCACGGCGCCGCCGTCGCAGCGGACCGCGCTGCCGGTGACGTAGCTGGCGCGCGCGGAGCACAAGAATGCCGCCACCGCACCGAATTCCTCGGGCGTGCCATAGCGGCCGGCCGGTATCCCGGCGGCAGAGGCGGCCGCCACGTCGGCGGC
>DASSTH010000430.1:0-5965 GCA_035708025.1 Nakamurella sp.
GTGCGCGGTGGCCGCGCAGGCATGCGCGGAGGCTGCGGAGGGGGCGGGGACGCCGGGCGCAGGGTCGCGGGTGGCGTGGGACGCGTCGGGAGGGGCGATGGGCTGCGATCTGCATGTGGACACCGACGGCCTGCGCCGCGCGGCCGCCCACTTGCAGCGGGCGTCGACGGACTTCGCCGGCTGGCCGGCCAGCCAGCCGCCGGCCGCGCCGGGGGAGCACGCCGCCGGATCGACCGCCGCCGGCCGGGAAGCGCTGCGTGCGGCGCTGAGCAGGTCGCGGCAGGCGGTGCAGGCGGCCGGAATGCTGGCCGACCTGGCCGAGGACCTGGCCGGGAGGGTGACGGCGGCGGCGGTGCGGTTCGAAGACGCGGAGGAGTTGTGCCGTGGGGGGCGATGACCGGTGGCGCACCCGACCAGCGTGTGGGCGGTCTGGTACGGACTACCGGATCCGGCGGTGCGGGCGGACCCGGTGCTGGCGGCCAGCCCGCCGGAACTGCGCGCGCTGGCGGAGTGCTGCCGGGCGGCCGGGGACCGGATGCTGGCCGGCGCCGGGCGGGCCGGGCTGGCTCTGGCGGTGTTGCAACACGCCTGGAGCGCCGACCCGCCCCGAGATGCCATTGCCGGGATGCAGCGGGCCGCCCGCTCGTCTGCAGCCATCGCGGCCGACATCGCCGCCGGATGCGACCGGTTCGCCGCCACCGCAGGTTCCGCGGCCGCGGCGGTGCGCCGGTGTTACGCCGAGGCGGACGCCCAGATCGCCGCCGGGAACCTGCTGCCCGACGGTCCGATGCTGGCGCTCGTCGGCCTGTCCGCTCCCCTGCTGGCGGCTCGGAAGCGGGTGGTGGCGGACCTGTGGACCGGGGTCGCCGCCGCCTCGGACCGGCTCCAGCAGGCCGCCGCGGAGTTGGTCGCGGTCACCGCCACCGACCCCCGCACGCCGCTGCAGGGGATGTCCCTCGCCGGATGGGCGGGTGGGGGCCGGGGCCTGCCGGGCGGGCCGGGGGCCGCGGGCCGGGTCGACCGGGACAACCGCGATGCACTGGCGGCCGACCTGCGATCCGGGTCCGGCCGGCGCCGCGGCTTCGCCCTCGGTGTGCAGCGAGCCCTGGCCGGTGCCGGTGACGACCGACCGGTGCAGCTACTGGCCTACGACCCGGCGCGGCCGCGCGGACAGGGCGGGGTGGCGATCGCCATCGGCGACGTGTCCACCGCCGACAATGTCGCGGTCCTGGTGCCCGGGGTGGGCAACTCGCCGGCCGACCTGTCCGGCACGCTCGATGCCGCCGCCGGGTTGGTTCGGGCGGCGGACCGCACGGCGCCCGGAGCATCGACCGCCGTCGTGGTCTGGCTCGGCTACGACGCACCGCTGAGCTGGATCCACGACCCCGACCCGCTGCCGGCACCGGCCCTGGAGGACACCCTGCTCGCCGGCAACGGGATCGATGCGATCGCCGGGGGCGCCGACCTCGCCGCGTTCTGCGGCTCGTTGCGCCGGTGGACCAGCCCGTCCGCTGCCGTCACGCTGATCGGCCATTCCTACGGGTCCACGGTGGTGTCGCAGGCGGCCACCCGGCTGGGCCCGGATGCGGGCATCGACGACATCGTGCTGCTGGCATCCCCGGGGGCCGGGCAGGGCGTGCGCTCCGCTGGCGACTATCGGGCGGTGCCGGCGGATCACGTGTACGTCCTCAGCATGCCGGACGACCCGGTGACCCAACCGGTCACCGACCTGGCCGCGGGCCTGCTGGATCCGTTGGGCGGCGCCGCCCGGTCGTTGACCGGGGGTGGCGCGGGCGGGCCGTTCGGTGCCGATCCGGCCTCTGCCCGGTTCGGCGCCCAGCTGATCGACGCGCCGTCCGGCGAACCGGCGGTGGCCCTGGGCGGGCTGGGCCCGGTGATGGCGGTGACGTCCATCGCCGTCGACCTCGCCCACCAACATCAGCTGCGCAACTACCTGGGTGGCGCCGCGCTGGCGCCGGTGGCCGCGGTCGTCGCCGGACGGTACTCCCGGGTGAAGGTGCGCCGGGGGCGGTGACGTGACCGGCGGCCGCCGCCCACCCCTCCTCGGCCGACGGGCACGATGGACGCGTGGCGCCCATCGATCAGGCCGTGCAGGACTACTTCCGGGCGGTCGCCGCGGAGGTGCTGGCCCACCTGAGCGGGCGGCCGGCGGTGTGCCTCGGGGCGGACGGGGTGATGGACGCACCGGTCCCCCGGTCGGCGCCGGATCTGCTGCGCGTGGTCGCCGGCGGAGTGCTCGGTTTCGCGGCCGCCTGGCCGGATCGCGTGGCATTGCAGCTGGTCCCGGGGGCCGGCGCGGACATCGCGACGGCGGCCACCGCGGCGCTGGCCCTGGCGGAGCAACTCGCCTCGGACGGGTTGCGCCCGGTCCCGCTGACCGACGGGACCGGCGGCCTGCTGCTGATGGCCCGCACCGTCGGCGACCGCGCCGCCGCCGCAGCACGGTACGCCGCGGTGCTCACCGGTTCCGCGCCGGAACTGGCCACCGCGGACCCGGAGCAGGCCGACGGGCGCAGCCTGGTCATCGTCCCCGACCCGGCGGATCCGCTGCCGGTGCCGTACAGCCTGATCGGCACCCCGCAGGGCCCGCAGCCCGTCACCCCGCTGCACCTGGACGAGATCGCCGCCATCACGGCCGGTATGCCGGCCGACATCACCGCGGACGACGTGCCGCACCGCATCGCGCAACGTGGCGATCTTGCTGCTGCGCTGCTCGGCGGACCGGCCACATAAGGTGACGATGCAGCAACAGGAGACGGGAGGGAGCATGGCGCACACCCGGCCGGCGGGCCGGCTCAGCCGCTCCGCCCGGCGCGCCCAGTTGTTGGCCGCGGCTCGCGACGTCTTCGTCGGCCAGGGCTACCACGCGGCGGCCATGGACGACATCGCGGAAGCCGCGGGGGTCAGCAAACCGGTGCTGTACCAGCACTTCCCGTCCAAGCTGGCGCTGTACCTGGCACTGCTGGACGCCTCGGCCACCGAGATGGTGCAGCTGGTGCGGGATGCCATCTCCGCCAGCCCGGACAACGACGCCCGGGTGCACCGGGCGGTGCAGGCGTACTTCGCCTTCGTCGCGGACGAGGGCCAGGCCTTCCGGTTGATCTTCGAGTCGGACCTGCGCGACCAGCCCGAGGTCGCCTCGGTGGTGGACCGGGCGACCGAGGCATGCATCGCGGCGATCACCGACACCATCACCGCCGACACCGGCGTGGATCAGGCCAGCGCCCGGCTGCTGGCCTCCGGGTTGGTCGGCCTGTCACAGGTGGGCGCGCGGTACTGGCTGGCCCAGGGCGACTCGATTCCGCAGGCGCAGGCCGTGGAACTGCTCTCCGCCCTGGCCTGGCGCGGCATCTCACACTTCCCGCGACAGGAATAGGCCTCCCGAACCGAGCGCCCGGCGGTGGCGATCAGCCGCAGCGCGAGTCGGATCGGCCGTCAGCCGCAGGGCGATCCCGCTGAGCCCGGTGGCGATCCACTCAGCCGGAGAGGGCGAAGCCCACCCGCCGGCTGTCCGCCGGCGCCACCTCGACGTAGGCCACCTTGTTCGACGGGACGATCACCCGCCGACCCTTGTCGTCGGTCAGCCGCAGGGTGCCGTCCGGAGTGCGCAACGATTCGGCGACCTGCTCCTCTATCTCCTCCGGGGACGCCGTCACGTTGACCGTCAACTCCCGCCCGGTATCGGCGATCCCGATCTTGACCTCCACCCGCGACCTCCGTCGTCACTGTTGCCCCCGCGCACGTGTCGGCGCGTCCCGGGACCACTCCCAGGCTAGTGCAGCCTGATCCGCGGGATCCGCGCCCGGGCCCGCCGTTCGCCCTCGGCGCATTCGCGCGGATCTCCGACACCGCAGGATCGTCAGAACAACCGAGCGCTCGGGTCGTCGACGCCGCGCATCGCGTCGTAGTCCAGCACCACGCACCGCATGCCGCGATCCTCGGCCAGCGTGCGGGCCTGCGGCTTGATCTGCTGCGCGGCGAACACTCCCGTCACCGGCCCCAGCAGCGGGTCCCGGCCGAGCAGCTCCAGGTAACGGGTCAGCTGCTCCACCCCGTCGATCTCCCCGCGTCGCTTGACCTCGACCGCCACCACGGCTCCGCCGGCGTCCCGGCACAGCAGGTCCACCGGGCCGATCGCGGTGGGGTACTCGCGCCGGATCAACGTGAACCCCGGGCCCAGCAACTCCACCTGCTCGGCCAGCAGTGCCTGCAGGTGTGCCTCCACCCCGTCCTTGACCAGTCCCGGGTCGGCTCCCAGCTCGTGCTGCGAGTCGTGCAACACCTCGGCCACGGTGATCACCAGCTGCTCGCCCTTGCTGTTGGTCACCGTCCACCGGTCGCCGTCCTCGGCCAGCCGGCAGGGCGGGCTCATCCAGTTCAGCGGCTTGTAGGCGCGGTCGTCCGCGTGTACCGACACCGAGCCGTCCGCCTTGATCAGCAGCAGCCGCGGGGCCATCGGCAGGTGCGCGGTGAGCCGGCCGATGTAGTCCACCGAGCACCGGGCCACCACGAGTCGCACCCGGCCACCCTAACCGGGCGCCGGTGTCAGTCGGTCCACCGCGGATGCCGCTTGCCCAGGAACGCGGCCATTCCCTCCCGGGCGCCGTCGGTCTGGGAGGACGCCGTCATCGCCTCGCACGCCAGCGCATAGGCGTCCGTCTCCGGCCGGTCCAGTTGAGCGTACAGCACCCGCTTGCCCCAAGCCTTGGACGTCGCGCTGCCCCGGGTGGCGCGCGCCAGCAGGTCGTCGACCGCGGCGTCCAGATCGTCGTCCGGCACCACCCGGTTGACCAGGCCCCATTCCAGCGCGGTCGGCGCGTCGACCACGTCACCGGTCAGCGCCATCTCCATCAGCCGCTTGCGGCCGATGGCGCGGGCCACCGGGACCGACGGGGTGTGGCAGAACCAGCCGCCCTTGCCGCCGGGCAGCGCGAAGCCCGCCGATCGGGCCGCCACCGCGAGGTCCGCCGACGCGACCAACTGGCAGCCCGCCGCGGTGGCCAGCGCGTGCACCCGGGCGATCACCACCTGCGGCATGGCGTGCATGGCCAGCATCACGTCGGTGCACAGCGCCATCAGCTCCGCCACCCCGGCGGTGTCCCGGGCCGAGACGTCGGCGAAGTCGTGCCCGGCGGAGAACACCGGCCCGTTCGCGGCAAGCACCACTCCCCGCGCGGACGACCCGGAGATCTCCCGCAGCGCCCGGCGCAACTCCGAGAGCACCTCGCCGGACAACGCGTTGCGCCGTTCCGGCCGGTTGAGCTCCACGCGGGCCACCGGCCCGTCCACCGTCACCACCAGGTTCGCGAACTCCATGGTGCCGACCGTAGTCCGGCGCCTGGTCCCCGAAACGGTCGAGCCCGGCCCGGACCGGGTTAGCGCACCCTGAGTGCGCGGGTCGCCCACCGGGCCGTCAGTATCGAAGGATGACCGTCACCCTCGACCCGGCCGCCGGAGCGGAGGCGCCCATCGCCCCCTGCTCCGATCTGACCCGTTCGGTCGGTGACGATCCGGTGGGCTCCGGCACGGAGTTCCGCACCTTCCTGCTGCTGGACCAGCGCGGCCCGTGGAGTCGCGACGCCGCCGGCGATGCGGTGCGCGAACTGCTGGCACCACACGCCGGAGCGACCGTGCACGCCGCCGACGGCCTGCGGGCCTTCGCGGTGCGCCCCGTCACCGACCGTCGGCGGGCGGCCGGCACGCCGGCGTGGGCCGGACGGGTCGGTCACCAGGCGACCATCACGGCGCTGCCCGCGCTGCCCGACGCCCCCGCGGTGACGGGCATCGCGGCCGGCACCCCGCCCGGGGAGCCGATGGCCGGCGTCCTGGTCGGGGTGTGCACCAACGCCAAGCGGGACCGGTGCTGCGCGGTGCGCGGCCGGCCGGTGGCCGCAGCGTTGCAGCAGTCCTTCGGCGAGCGGGTGATGGAGATCAGCCACCTGGG
>DASSTH010000431.1:0-4096 GCA_035708025.1 Nakamurella sp.
CTGGTTCCCGGCGGGTTCACCGATCTGCCGGGTGCACGGCGACGCCTCGATGTATCTGGGCGGGCTGCGGGCACTGATGCTGCAGTCGTTGCACCCGGTGGCGATGGCCGCGGTGGCGCAGCACTCCAGCTACCGGACCGAGCTGTGGGGCCGGGTGGCCAGCACCAGCAGGTTCGTGGCGGTGACGACGTTCGGCACGGCCGACGATGCGGAGCGCGCCGTCGCCGCGGTCCGCCGGGTGCACGCCACCGTGCGCGGCCGGACCACCGACGGCCGGCCGTACCGCGCCGACGATCCGCACCTGCTGGAGTGGGTGCACGCGGCCGAGATCGACAGCTTCCTCACCGCCTACCAAAGGTTCGGCCGGCGACGGCTGACGCCCGCCGAGGCGGACGAGTACGTGGCTCAGGCCGGATCGGTCACGCTGCGGCTGGGGGCGCGACACGTTCCCGTCACCGTCGCGGAGTTGGCCGCCACCATCGACTGCTACCGCGACGAGCTGGCGGGAACCCCGGAGGCCCGGGAAGCCGTGCGGCACCTGTTGACCGCTCCGCTGTCCTGGCCGGCCCGCATCCCGTACGGCACCCTGTACGCGGCTGCGGCGGCATCGCTGCCCGGATGGGCGCGCGGCATGCTGGGAGTGCCGCGCCTGCCGGTGGTCGACGAACTCGCCCTGGCCCCGGCCGGGTACGTCGCGGGCCGCGCCATGGTGGGCGGCCTGCGCTGGTTGGTGACCGGGGCCCGCGGCGGCTCCTAGCCCGCCCTGCGGCCGTGCGTCACCGCATGGACCGGGCTCAGGTCGAACTGGTCCACATCGGTGAACCCGTGCCGCCGCAACAGGTCCGGATAGGCGGACCGCGGGAGCAGCTGGTCGTCGATCTGCGCCTCGAAGATCTGGATTCCGGCCATCACCCGCCCGGGCACCGACTGCAGCGCCTCCACGGTGTCCGGGAACGGGAAGTCGGAGATCACGAACCAGCCGCCCGGTTCCAGGGTCCCGACCACCTGCTCGGTCACCCGCTCGATGTCCCGGCACTCGTGCATGGAGATGTTGTTCAGCACCATGGTGACCGGTTCGTCGACCGCCAGTTCCTCCAACGGCATCCGCAGCAAGGTGCACCGGTCCGTTACGCCGGCGTCGGCGATCCGGCGGCCGGCCTGTTCCAGCGACTGCTCGTCACCGTCCACGCCGATCACGTGACAGGCGGGGTAGGTCTGCGCCAGGCGGACCAGACCGACCCCGGAACCGCACGCGCTGTCCAGGATCCGGCAACCGGCGCGGAGCCGTTCCGCCAGCCCGGGAATGCGGTCCAGCCCGGCCGGGATCAGCCGGGTGTAGAACGGTGTGCCGGTGCCGGCGACGCCGGAGATCCATTCCGGGCTGCAGTCCGACCACCACATCCGCTGGCCACTGGCCAGGCTGCGCTCGAACCGGTCGAACACCTCCGGCTGCTCCAGCACCAGGAACACCCCGCCCAGATAGGACGGGTGGCCGACGTCCAGCAGCAGGGTGCCGACGTGCGGCGCCAGCCGGAAAACGCCGGATAGCCCTGCGGGATCGGCCGGGTCGCCGGTGTCGTCCGCCGCCCGCTGGCAGATCCCGGTCGCCAGCGCGGCGCGGCACCACACCGCGACGTAGAACGGGTCCAGCCGCAGCCGCTCGGCCAGTTCCTCGGCCGTACAACCGGCCTCGGAGGTGGCCAGTTCGGCGATCAGCCCGGATCGCAGGCCGACCGCGATGGTGCGGTGACCGACGTAGCCGGCGACCTGGCCGAGTAGCTTCGGGACCTGCTCCTGGATGGTCACGGTGGGGGCCTGTTCGGGCATCGTGCTGGTCATCGGACACCTCCGGATCGGCGGGTTGGGGCGATGGTGTGACAACCTTGCCGGGGCCCCGCCGGTGCGCGACAGTTCTAAATGTGTATCGGCCGGGCTCCGGCGTCACCGAGCCGGACCGGAATGATCGCAGCTGCGCGCCGGGAGGCAACGATGACCACGTACGGACAGTTCTGCCCGGTCGCCAAGGCCATGGAGCTGTTGGACGAGCGGTGGACCATGCTCGTGGTGCGCGAATTGTTGTTGGGCAGCCGTCACTTCAACGAGCTGCGCCGCGGGCTGCCACGGATGTCGCCGGCACTGCTGTCCAAGCGGCTGCGCCGGCTGGCCAGGGCCGGGGTGATCGAGCGTCACCACGACCAGGGGCGGGTGAGCTACACGGTGACGGACGCCGGCCGCGAGCTGCTGCCGGTGGTGGAGGCGCTGGGGCGCTGGGGAACCCGGTGGATACCGCAGCTCGGCGACGCCGACCTGGACCCCCAACTGTTGCTGTGGGACATGCATCGCAACCTGGAGCACGGCGCGATGCCGGACGGCCGCACGGTGCTGCGGTTCGAGTTCACCGGTGTGCCGGCCGGGGCGGCGCGATGGTGGCTGGTGGCCACCCCGGACGGTGCCGACGTGTGCGACGACGACCCGGGCCAACCGGTGACGGTGACCCTGACCGGGCCGCTGCGGCTGGTGGTGCGCTTGTGGCGGGGCGACGTCAGCTGGTCGGCGGCGCTGCAGTCCGGCCTGGGGGTGGACGGGCCGGAATGGGCGCGGCGGGATCTGCCGCGCTGGCTGCGACTGTCGATGTTCGCCCCGACGCCCCGCCCGGAGAAGGCGCTGGTCTGACCCTGGCCGGCGGCCCGCGAACCGCCTGCCGCTACCCGCACTCCGCGGGACCCGTCCGGTCCGTCCAGTCAGCCGAAAAGCTCCCGCATCCGTGCGGACACCCGGCCGGCCAGCTCCGGCAGGGCGGGAAGCTCGGGGAACCAGGCGCGCTCGTACTCCCAACTCACCCAACCGCGATAACCAATGCGGCGCAACGCATCCGCCATGTCCGCCAGCGGCAGCACCCCGTCACCGGGAGGCAGCGGGATCAGATCGGTGCGCGAGGCCACATCCTTGACCTGCACGTACCCGATGCGCTCGCCCAGCAGCCGCGCGGTATCCGTCGGCGGCTCGCCGGATCGCCATGGGTGCAGGGCGTCCCAGATCGCCACCACACCGGGGCACCGGTCCAGGATGCGGACGCAGTCGGCGGCCCGCGGATGCGAGTCGTGGGTCTCCAGGGCGACGGTGACGGGGATGCCGGCCAGGGCTCGTTGGATCCGGCGCAGCCGACGGGCGGCGATGGCATCCAGGCTCGCGGCCGGCACATCCGCCGGCCCGCCGGGGAACACCCGCAGGAACGCGGCCCCGAGATCGCCGGCCAGGCGGGCATGCGCCACGGCGTCGGCGACGACCTCATCGTCACCGGTCGAGGCGTCCGCGACCTTCACGTAGGACGCGATGGCCAGCACGCCGACTCCGCGTCGGTCGAACGCCGCCCTGACTGCCCGCCGTTGCCCGGCGTCCAGGCCGGCATGCACCGGCTCACCGGACCGGGCGCGCAGCTCCACGGCCGCAAACCCGTTGTCGGCGGCCAACTGCGCCACGTCCGTCACCGCCAGCCCGGGACAGCCCAGGGTGGAGAACGCCAGCCGTGCCGGCGGGCCGGGATGGTGTCGCGCCGTCATGCGATGCGGTCCAGGTCCTGCAGGCGTACCGGATGGGCCGGCGGGAGTCCGGCGGCCAGTCGCTCGATCTCGCAGACCGCCAACTCGCCGAGCCGGGCCACCTCGTTGCCCAGTGCGCCCGCCACGTGCGGGGTGAGCAGCACGTTCGGCAGGTCGAACAGCGGGGAGTCCGCGGGCAGTGGCTCCGGATCGGTGACGTCCAGAACGGCGTCCAGCCGCCCGCTGACGAGCTCCGGTGTCAAGGCGACGGTATCGACCAGGCGGCCGCGGGCGGTGTTGATCAGGGTCGCGCCGTCACGCATCATCGCCAGCCGGCGGCGATCGATGAGATGCCGGGTGGCCGGCACGTCGGGGGCATGCAGCGTGACGATGTCGGATCGGCGGACCAGTTCGTCCGGCTCCACCCATTCGGCGCCGAGTTCCGCGGCGCCGGCGGCGTCGAGGTACGGATCGCTCACCAGGGCGTGCATGTCCAGGTTGCGCAACAGGGCGAGCACCCGTCGCCCGATCCGCGATGCGCCCACCACGCCCACCGT
>DASSTH010000432.1:0-8090 GCA_035708025.1 Nakamurella sp.
CCGCCGGATCGTCCGGGGATCCCGCTGTCGCCGGACCGCGCCGGGCACCGGCCTCACCGGGCTGGCGTTGTCGAACGTCTTGTGCCGCAGGCCGTCCATCACCGAGTCGGCGACCCGGTCGGCGGCCGCCTCGGCCGGGTCATCGGCACGGCCGATCATCGGCGCGCCCGAGGCGCCGGCGCTCGCGCCGGAGGATCCCTGCGCGACGTGCGCCAGTTCATGTGCCAGCAGGTGGTCCCCGGAACTGGTGCCCGGTGCATAGGTGCCCTGGCTGAAATAGATGTCGGAGCCGTGGGTGAAGGCGGTGGCCTGCACCGACCGGGCGATGTTGTCTGCCGCGGGTCCGGTGTGCACCCGCACCTCCGACAGGTCGGTTCCCAACTGGCTGCCGAACCGGTCGGCGTCGGTGGGGTTCAGCGGCGTCCCACCCCCGCGTCGGCGCAGCGCATCCCAGACCGCGGGGGCGGCCTGGGTGCCGCCCAGCGGGTCCGCCGGGTCGGCCGACCGGCGCAGCACCTCCGGAACGCCGTCCTGCTCCGCGACGTCCGCGGAGCGGCCGAGCGGGCCGGCCACCGGCCCCCGCAGCTCGACCGGCCGCAGTCCGACCTGCTGATCCGTGACTTCCGGGAGCTGCGTCGGCGGTCTGCCGCGCTCCTCGGCCCTGCGCTTGGTGGCCGCAGCCTTGGCGGGCATCTGAACGGTCCCCTCTCTCGTCGATCCGAGCCGCATGCCCCGACCTGCGGTGATCGATACTGTACGGCCGATCGCTGTACCGGGGCAACGCCTTCGGCGCACTACTCCGGCGCCCGCCCGGTCAATTCGGCGAGGCACCGGCGGAACACCTCGGTGTGCGCGTCCACGTCTTCCGCCGTGGTCGCCGGGCACATCAGCGCCATGTTGTGGAACGGGGTGAGCAGGATGTGCCGGTTGAGCGCGTACAGGTGCAGGAACTGTTGCAGTTCGAAGTCGTCGGAGGCCGCGGCCTGCGCCCCGTCGCGAGGCGGCAGCGCCGCGAACCCGTACTCGGCCCGGCATCCCAGACGGGTGACATGCCAGGGCACGCCATGCTCGTTGATCGCGGCCTGCACGCCGTCAGCCCAGCGCCCGGCCAGTGGGATCATCCGCTGGAACGCCTGCGGGGTCAGCACGGACACCAGGGTCGCCGCCATGGCGGTCATGGACAGCGCATTGCCCGCCAGGGTGCCGCCAATCCCGCCCACGTCGATGTCCGGCAGGTCCGTCACCTTCTCCACCCGCGCGGCCACCTCGGCGGTCATGCCGAAGGCCCCGCAGGGGATCCCGCCGCCGATCGCCTTGCCGATCACCAGCAGGTCGGGTGCCAGCCGGTGCGCGGCGGTGTAGCCGCCGGGGCCGGCACAGATGGTGTGTGTCTCGTCGATGATCAGCAACGCCCCGTGCCGAGTGCACAGTTCGCGCACCGCGTCGTGGTAGCCGGCATCCGGCAACACGATGCCGATGTTGGTCAACGCCGGTTCCATCAGCACCGCGGCCACGTCGCCGGTGGCCAGTGCGGTGGCCAGCGCGTCGACGTCGTTGAACGGCACCACGATGGTGGTCTGCGCGACGTCCACCGGTGGCCCGATGGTGGAGGGCCGGTTCACCGTCCGGCCGGTGTGGTCGAGCGTGCCGAACGCCTCGTCCACCGAGCCGTGGTAGCAGAAGTCGTGCACCACGATGCGGTGACGGCCGGTCAGCGCGCGGGCATACCGGATGGCGTGCCGGTTCGCGTCCGTGGCCGACAGGGTGTACTGCCAGAACGGCAACCCGAATCGCTCGGTCAACCCTGTCGACACGTCGATCGCCGCGGCGCTGGGCAGCATGGTGGTGATGCCGTGCGGCAGCGATGCGGTCACCGCCTGCACGGTGGGGACCGGCGAGTGCCCGGCCATCGCCCCGGTGTCGCCCAGGCAGAAGTCGATGTACTCCTGGCCGTCTACGTCGGTGAAGTGCGCGCCGGATGCGGCGGTGACGACCACCGGGAAGTCGCCGGGCCACTTGGCCATCCAGCTCATCGGAACGCCGTGCGGCATGTGCTCGGAGGCGCGCCGGAACAATTCCGCGGACCGCGGGTGGGCGGCGGTGAACCGCTCCCGCTCACGAACGTGCAGCCGCCGCAGCCGGTCCCGGTCGATCATGGTCAGATCCTGCCAGCGCCGCGGCCGATCCGGGGATGCGGATCGCGAACAGCGCGCCGCCGCCGGGCGCCTCGGCGACGGAGGCGGTGCCACCGAGCCGGGTGGCCAGGGCGTGCACCAGCGCCAGGCCCAACCCGGTGCCCACCGGTCGCACCCCCCGATACCGGGTGTACAGCGCCGACCGCTGGAAGGCCACCGCGCGGTCGTCGGCGGTCAGCCCCGGGCCGCCGTCGGCGACCTGGAACACCGCGCCGCCGCGCGGGTCCGGTCCCAGAGTCAACCGGATCTCCCGGCCGGCCGGCGTGACCCGTAGCGCGTTCTCCAGCAGCCCGTCGACGATCTGCCGGACCCGCCGGGCGTCGGTGGCGACGACCAGCGGCCCAAGCGGCAGGTCGGCGGCGAACCGCACCCCGACGGCGGAACAGCGTTCCTGCCACACGGTCGCCGCTTCGGTCATCACCGCCGTCAGGTCCACCGGCACCGGCACGATGGAGAAGTCGTCGGCGCCCAGGCGGGCCAGGTCCAGCAGGTCGCCGATCAGGTGCTCCAGCCGGGCGGATTCGGCGAGGATCACCGCGCCGGCCCGGCGGGCCGCCTCTCCGGTCGCCACCCCATCGGCGACCGCCTCGGCGAACCCCTTCACCGCGGTCAGCGGGGTACGCAGCTCATGGGTGACCGACAGCAGGAACTCACGCTCCCGGCCTTCGCTGGTGGCCAGCGCGTCCGCCAGCGTGTTGACCGCCTCGGCGACCTGCGCGACCTCCGCCGGGCCCCGCGGATCCACCCGGACATCCCGCCCGCCACGGGCCAGCCGCAACGTGGCCGCGGCCAGCCGGCGCAACGGGCTGGCCAGCGAGCGGGCCAGCAACAGGCCGGCGACGGCGGCGACCGCCACCCCGATCAGCAGGGCGATCAGCTGCCGGCTCAGCAGTGCGGCCGCGGCTCCGACCGCCTCGGTGACCGGACGGGCCAGCACGATGCCACCGCCACCGGACAGCGGCCGGCCCTCCACCAGCAGGGTGCGACCGCTCACCGCCGCCCGGGCGGACACGGTGCGCCCGGCCAGCAGCGTGGCGACCTCGCTGCCGTGCACCACCGCGACCGCCACCGGGTCTCCGGTCACTGCGCCGGCGGGGGAGACCCGGGCGGCCGGCACGTCCAGCGCCCGCAGCACCGCTCCGGTCACCCGGTTGGTGACGGGAGTTCCGGTGCCGGCGCGGGCCGCCCTGTCGATCAGGCCGGCCGCCACGTCAGCCTGCCGGGCCAGCGCGTGCTGTGCCTGGCGCTCGGCCGAGCCGCGCACCAGGCCGAGTCCGAGCAGCGCCGCGATGGCGCCGGCCAGCACCACCACGGCGATGATCACCGCCGCCACCCGCACGGTCAGCGAGGTGCGGCCCGGCCGGCTCATCGGACGGTCGCGCCGGGTGCGGGTTCGGCCGCGTAGCCGACGCCGCGGACGGTGCGCAGCGGGCTGGCGTCGCCGAGTTTGGCCCGCAGCTGCGCGATGTGCACGTCCACGGTGCGGCTCGCGATGTCCGGGTAGCCCCAGACCTGGGCGAGCAGGTCCGCCCGGTTGACCACCCGGCCGGGGCGGCGCATCAGGTGCTGCAGCAGGGCGAACTCGGTGAGCGTGAGCTCCACCTCGCGCCCGTCCGCCCACACCCGGTGGGCGGAGACGGACATCCGGACCCGCCCGGCCACCAGGTCGCCCTCCGCCGCGGCTGGATCGGCCGGATCGGTTGACGTGCCCGCGGGTCCGCGGGACGTGCCGCTGCGCCGCAGCACCGCCTTGACCCGGGCGACCAGCTCGCGCGGCGAGAACGGCTTGGTGATGTAGTCGTCACCACCGATCTCCAGGCCGACGATGCGGTCCACCTCGTCATCGCGGGCGGTGACGAACAGCACCGGCGGCCCGGGCGGGGCGGCGCGCAGCCGGCGGCACACCTCCAGCCCGTCCATCCCGGGCAGGCCGATGTCCAGGATGACGGCGTCCGGCGGTGACGAGGCCGCCGCATCCAGCGCCTCCTCCCCGGAGGTCACCGTCACCACCGCGAAGCCCTCGCGCTCCAGGTAGATCCGCACCAGCGCGGCGATCGCGGGTTCGTCCTCGACCACCAGCACGGTGCCCCTGCCCGCTGGCGGGTCCGTGGGTTCGGGCTGCACCCCGTCATCCTGACGCCTGTGGCCCCGCCACGGCGGTGTTGCACACGGTGCGTCCACCGATCCGAACACAATCCTGACAAACCGGCGAACATGCGCCGGCCCTTTGTGCAGGTCCGGTGGTGCTGTTGCGCGGGCTTTGACTTTGCTCCAACGGCTGGAGCAAAGTCAAAGCGTCCGGATAGACATGGGGTCAGGGGTAGGTACGGGCCGGCGATAGCTGCAGGGCGGCGGAAGCTACTAATCCGGCGCTGGGTACTGGGCCCAGCGATAGGTATTGGGCCCAGCGGTAGATGCGGGGCCAGCCGTAGGAACCGAGCCAACTGCCGCTATTGGCCGGCTGTAGTACTGGACCGGTCGCGGCCACTCGCCGGCCCTAGTTACTGGAGCACTGGGCCGGCTACAGGTACTGGCCGGTGCCGCCCGCCTGCTGTTGCTGACCGCCGTCGCGGGGCTGTCCGCCCATGCCGGGTGGAAGCGCGCCGCGGCGCATCTGCTCCAGTTGCATCCTGGCCGCCATCTGCTGCGCGAACAGGGCGGTCTGCAAACCGTGGAACACCCCTTCGAGCCAGCCCACCAGCTGCGCCTGGGCGATCCGGAGTTCGGCGTCCGAGGGCACGCTCTCCTCGGTGAACGGCAGCGACAGCCGTTCCAGCTCCTCGCGGAGTTCCGGCGTGAGGCCGGCCTCCAGCTCCTTGATCGACTTGGCGTGGATCTCCCGCAGCCGCACCCGGCTGGCCTCGTCCAGCGGAGCGGCGCGCACCTCCTCCAGCAGCTGCTTGATCATGGTGCCGATCCGCATCACCTTGGCCGGCTCGCCGATGGCGCCCTCGGTCATCTCGTCCGGCTCGGCGTTCGGCATGGCAGCCATGCCAACCGGTTGGCCGTCCGGGCCCACCACCACGATCTGCCGCGGGGCGGCACCCGGCGACTCCGGCGTCCCGCTCGGTCCGGTCATCGGGTCCTCCTTCGCAACGCATGCATCGGTGACGTCCATCCTGGCAGGCGGGCCCACCGGCGTAAGCGGCCGGATGGTGCGGTCCCGTCACAGGTCTACCCGATCGAGTGGTGGCACCGTCGCCCGGCGGGGGACTCACGCCCAAATCTCATGATCAGTTACGCTGCGTCGCGGCTGTTAACGGCCTGTTGAGATTCCTTATGAACAGGGGGTGGGCGCATGGGCGCCCTGCGTCACGGTGTCCGATCCCTGGTGGCGCTGGTGGGAGCCCTGGCCTTGGGTTGCGGTGTCCTGGTGGCCGTGGCGCCGGCGGCGAAGGCGGCCGTCACCCCGGTGCTGTACTCCGACGCCTACACCCTGGAGCAGAACGAGCACATCAGCATCCCGGCTCCGGGGATCCTGGCCAATGACTTCGGCGTCACCTCGGACTACCGGGTCATGGTGGTGCAGGAGGAGATTTGGGACGGAGCCCAGCTGGACGTCAACGGCGACGGCTCGTTCGACTTCGACCCGAACCAATCGGGCGCGGGCCAGAACTTCTTCCTCTATTGCCTGCGGCTGGCCGGTGGCAGCGGCTGCGTCACCGACGTCAGCGTCGTGAACCTGTACATCGATGAGCCGTTCGTCCAGGCACAGTCGTACACCGTGGTTCAGGGCAGCAGCCTGAGCGTTCCCAGCCCGGGGCTGTTGTTGGGCTCGCAGAACCCGGCGCCGGGCGATGGGCTGTACGTGTTGAGCACGCCGCCCAACGGCCTGCTGTACGCCAATTCCGACGGATCGTTCAGCTACACGCCGAACCCCGGATTCACCGGCATGGACGCCTTCGAGTTCTGCCTGTCCAATCCCGCCGTCGAGCCGTTGTGCTCGGGCAACCGCAGCACCGCCACCATCACGGTGTACCCGCTGGTGCAGAACCAGGCGATCTCCTTGCTGGCCAACCACTCCTACGACGGACGGCTCTACCCGATCCCCGGCGGGGGCATCACCTACGCGGGTCTGATCACCTCCCCCGCCGGGCACGGGTCGGTCGACATCAACAACGACGGCAGCTTCCGGTACACCCCGGACCCGGGATACACCGGCGCCGACGCCTTCCACTTCTGCCTGTCGCAGAACAACACCAGCTGCATCCCGTCGAGCCCCACCGCCACGGTGTCCGTCACCGTCAACCCCGAGAGCGTCGACACCTCGACGACGGTGACCGGCCCGGCCAGCGTGTCCTTCGGGGTCGGGGCCACCGTGGTGGCGACCGTCACCCCGAACCCCGGCGGGGGTTCCGTGCGCTTCGCGGAGGCCGGCACGACCGTCACCGCCTGCGGGGCGGTTGCGGTGGCCGCGAACGGGAAGGCGTCCTGCACGCTGCCCGGGACGGAATCGGTCGGCCCGCACACCATCACCGCCCAGTTCGGCGGCGTCGGCGTGTACCAGCCATCGGCCGGCTCGGTCTCGGTCACCGTCACCAAGGCACCGGTGTCGGTCACCTACACGGGGCCTGCCACCGGCATGATCGGAACGCTGGTCACCGTCTCGGCCACCGTGGTCAGCACCGTCACGAGTGGACCCGTCACCGGCGGCGCGGTGTCCTTTGTGATGGACGGCGACTCCTGCACGGCGACCACCAACCCCGCCGGGACGGCCGCTTGCAGCCTCACCCCCTCGATCGCCGGTGGGCGCAACGTGACCGTCGCGTTCGCCGGCACGGCGAGCTTCCAGTCGTCCGGCACCAGCGCGGCGGTCCAGGTCGCCAAGCGGCCCAGCACCACCACGGTGGATGCCAGCCCGGCCGACCTGCTCTGGTCGGACCCGGTGGTGCTCACCGCCCACGTCACCGCGGGAGCAACCGGAACCGTGGCTTTCGCCTCGGGTGCGCCGATCGCGGGGTGCGGTGCCGTGCAAGTGTTCTCGGGTGTCGCGGCCTGCACCACGAGCGCCCTGGGGGTCGGTACCGACACCGTCACCGCCAGTTACTCCGGTGACGCCACCTTTGAGGCCTCCAGCGGAACCACCACCGTCACCGTGCACCAGCGCCCGGTGACGGTGGACGCCGGCGATACCGTCACCGGCACCGTGGGGCAACCGATGACGGTGTCGGCCACCGTCAGCGACGCCGTCACCGGCGCTCCGCTGACCGGGCTATCGCTGCACTTCGCCGTCCCGACTTCCCAGTGCGAAGCCGTCAGCGGGGTCGACGGCACCGCGAGTTGCGCACTCTTCCCCGCCACCGCGGGGATTCAGCCGATCGACATCACCGTCACTGCGACCGACCACTACCTGGCCGCCAGTGGAACCGGGTCCGCCGACGTCGCCCCGTCACCCACCTCCGTCACCGTCGCCGCCCCGGAGACCGGCGTGTTCTCCGTGCCGGTGACGATCACCGCGACGGTGCAGCCCACCGACGGGGCGGGTGCGGTGGGCTTCGCGCTGGGGGGCGAGCCGATCGCCGGCTGCGAATCCGTTGGGCTGACCCGGATCGACGCCACCTGGCAGGCGGCGTGCACGACCGCCGACCTGCCGGTGGGCACCGACACCGTGACCGCGACGTTCTTCGGCACCGCGGATTACCTCGGATCCGACGGCACCGCCACCGTCGAAGTCGGCCCGGCCCCGACCGCGGTGCTCTACACCGGGGACACCGCGGGCACCGTCGCCGCCCCGCTGACGGTGTCCGCCGCGCTGACCAACATCGCCGGGGCCGAGCCGACCGTGCTGCCGGACCAGCAGTTGGTCTTCACCCTCGCCGACCTGACCTGCACCGCCACCACCGACGCGGCCGGGTCGGCGTCCTGCACGCTGATCCCGACCGGCGTGGCACAGGC
>DASSTH010000433.1:0-2351 GCA_035708025.1 Nakamurella sp.
GGCCGTCGAATGAGCGGAGGCCACCAGATGCCCGATGAGGTCACCGGCCCGGACGGCGCGACCACGGCCAGCGGGGGCATCCGCCTACAGCACACCGGTAGTGCGGACTACGCGGATGCGGACCGCGACCTGGACCTGCGCTGGTGGGCCGCGGCCAACTATCTGACCGTCGCGCAGATCTACCTGCAGGACAACCCACTGCTGCGCGAACCGCTCGCCGCAGAGCAGATCAAGCCCCGGCTGCTCGGGCACTGGGGCACCAGCCCCGGACTGTCGGCGATCTACACGCTGCTCAACCGGTTGATCAACGTCACCGGCTCGGACCTGATCTACATCACCGGACCCGGTCACGGCGGCCCGGCCCTGGTGGCCAACGCGTATCTGGAAGGCAGCTACAGCGAGATCTACCCGCCGGTGTCCACCGACCTGAGCGGCCTGACCCGCCTGGTCCGTCAGTTCTCCACCCCCGGCGGCATCCCCAGCCACGTCTCCGTGCAGACCCCGGGCAGCATCCACGAGGGCGGCGAACTCGGCTACGCCCTGATCCACGCCGGCGGGGCCGCGTTCGACCATCCGGAGCTGATCGTCGCCTGTGTCATCGGTGACGGGGAGGCCGAGACCGGCCCGCTCGCGGGCTCCTGGAAGCTGCCCTGGTTCCTCAACGCCCGCCGCGACGGCGCGGTGTTGCCGATCCTGCACCTGAACGGCTACAAGATCGCCAGTGCCACGGTGCTCGGCCGGTCCGCCGATGACGACGTCGTCGGCCTGCTGAGTGCCCAGGGGTGGGACCCGGTGCTGGTGGAGGGTGACGATCCGCCGCAGGTGTTCGCCGACCTGTACCGGGCGCTGCACCGGGCGCACACCCGGATCCGGGCCATCCAGTCCGCCGCCCGGTCCGGCCGCGGAGAACTGCGTCCGCGCTGGCCGGCGATCATCCTGCGCACTCCGAAGGGCTGGACCGGCCCGGAGGTGGTGGACGGCATCCAGGTGGCCGGAACGTTCCGCGCGCACCAGGTTCCGCTGGCCGGGGTGCGCGACAATCCCGACCACCTGGCGATGTTGGAACAGTGGATGCGCTCCTACGCGCCGGACACCGCATTCGATGACGACGGCGCGCTGGTTCCCGAACTCGCCGCGCTCGCCCCGCGTGGGGACAAGCGGATGTCGGCATCCCCCTATGCCAACGGCGGCCGGCTGCTGCGCGCCCTGGACCTGCCCCCGCTGGAGCGGTACGCGCTTGACATCCCGTCACCGGGCTCGATCTTCCACGAGACGACCCGCCCGCTCGGTCAGTTGCTCGCCGACGTGTACCGCCGCTCCACCCGGGAGTCCGACGGCGGCGGCGACTTCCGGCTGTTCTGCCCGGACGAGACGGCCAGCAACCGGCTGTCCGCGGTGTTCGCGGCCAGCGACCGATGCCTGCAGGCGGAGACGCTGCCCACCGACGATCACCTGTCCCCCGACGGGCGGGTGATGGAGGTGCTGTCCGAGCACCTGTGCCAGGGCTGGCTGGAGGGATACACGCTCACCGGCCGGCATGGGCTGTTCGCCACCTACGAGGCGTTCGCGATGGTCTCCGCGTCGATGCTGGTGCAGCACACCAAGTGGCTGCAGCACGCCGCCGACCTACCCTGGCGGGCGCCGGTGCCCAGCCTCAACATCCTGCTGACCAGCACCTGCTGGCGCAACGACCACAACGGGTTCTCGCACCAGGGCCCCGGACTGATCGACACCGCGATCCCGTTGTCCCCCCAGGTGGTCCGGGTCTGGCTGCCGCCGGACGCGAACTGCACGCTGTCCATCGCCGACCACTGCCTGCGCAGCCGCAACCACGTGAACCTGATCGTGGTGGACAAGCAGCCGCACCTGCAGTACCTGACGCTGCAGCAGGCGGCCGAGCACTGCGCGGCCGGTGCGTCCATCTGGCACTGGGCCGGCACCGAGTCCGACACTCCGGGTGCCCCCGGGGAGCCGGACGTGGTGCTGGCGGCCGCCGGTGACGTGCCCACCCAGGAGATCCTGGCGGCCGCCCAGTTGCTCCGGGAGTACGTGCCCTACCTGCGGGTGCGGGTGGTCAACGTGGTCGACCTGATGGCGCTGCTGCCGGCCGACGACCATCCGCACGGGTTCACCGATGCCGTGTTCGAGTCGCTGTTCACCGCCGACACCCACGTGGTGTTCGCCTTCCACGGCTATCCCCGTGCGGTGCACCAACTGCTGCACGGCCGGCGGGATCCGAGCCGGTTCCACGTCCGCGGATTCTCCGAGCAGGGCACCACGACCACCCCGTTCGACATGGTGGTGCTCAACCGGATGAGCCGCTACCACCTGGTGCTGGAGGCGCTGCGCCG
>DASSTH010000434.1:0-5585 GCA_035708025.1 Nakamurella sp.
TACCGGTCCAGGGTAGGGGGACGCAGGGTGCGCCGGTCACCCGACCACGGCCGGCCGGCCGCGATGTCGCTCCCAGTCCTGCGCGCTGATGGCCATCACGATCTCGTCCACCGGCTCGCCGTCGAAGGTGAAGGCACCGGGATTCACCCGCTCTTGCACGAAGCCGGCCTTGCGGTAGGCGCGCACCGCACGGGGGTTGAACACGAAGACGCCCAAGGTGATCCGGGACAGCCCCAGCTGCTCGAACCCGTAGCCGACGGTGAGTCTGGTCGCCTCGGTGCCCAGGCCGCGGTTGCGTCCTGCCGCGCCGATCAGGATGCGGAAGTTGGCCGAGGACCGCTCAGCATCCCACTCGTTGAGCACGGTCTCGCCCACCAGTTGCCCGCTGGCGTTGTCGACGATGCCCAGGTCCAGCCGGTCGTCCTGCACCGACCGGCTGGCGTACCAGTCGATGGTCTTCGCATCCGGGGTGGGCGCGACCGCCAGGGCCGCCGCGGTGGAGTCCACGCTCCCGGTGAACTTCAGCAATTCCGGATCGGCCAGCAGCGCCGCCATCGTCACCGCGTCGTCCCGCACGAAGGGGCGCAGGGTGACCAGCTCGCCGCGCAGCACCGGCTTGGGCAGCCAGGCCGGGCGCGGGCGGGTGCTGGACGTCACCGGACCACCCTAGTCGGCGCCGATGCCCAGCTGGACGTCCAGCCCGATGTCCAGCGCGGGCGAGGAGTGGGTCAGCGCCCCCACGGCCAGGAAATCCACGCCGGTCGCGGCGATCTCGGCCGCCCGGTCCAGGGACAGGCCTCCGGAGGATTCCAGTTGTACGTCCAGGTTCCGGTAGCGCACCAGCCGGACCGCCGCCTCGGTCTGCTCGGTGGTGAAGTTGTCCAGCAGGATCAGCCGTGCGCCCGCGTCCAGCGCCTCCAGCAGCTGCTCCAGGGTGTCCACCTCCACCTCCAGCGGGATGTCCGGGCGCAGCGCCCGCACCGCCTGCACCGCCGCGGTGACCGAACCGGCCGCGGCGACGTGGTTGTCCTTGATCAGCGCGGCGTCGGCCAGGCTCATCCGGTGGTTGGTGCCGCCGCCGCAGCGCACCGCGTACTTCTCCAGGGCGCGCAGCCCCGGCATGGTCTTGCGGGTGTCCCGGATGCGGGCGCTGGTGCCGGCCACCGCGTCCACCCAGCGGCGGGTGGCGGTGGCGACGCCCGACAGGTGGCACAGCAGGTTCAGCGCCGTCCGCTCCGCGGTGACCAGGGCGGGCAGCGGGCCGGACACCCGGATGGCCGGTTTGCCCGCGACCAGCGGCTGGCCGTCCGCGGTCGCCTGGAGCAGGCTGACCGGTGGGGCGGACAGCGCGGCGGTGACGGTGTCCAGCACAGCCAGCGCCACCCCGGAACCGGCCAGCACCCCCGGTCGCCGGGGGGTGAACCAGGCCTCGGCCGTGGCGTCGGCCGGCACCGTCGCGGTGGTGGTGACGTCCAGCCCGTCGGCCAGGTCCTCGGCCAGCGCGGTGGCGATCACCCTGGCCACCCCTCCCGGGTCCAATCCCGCGGTGGCCAGGGCGCCCAGGGTGCCGGCCGACCAGCGAGCGGGATCGGCCGCCAGGGTCACCGAAACGGCGTCGATCCGGTGGGCCGGGGCCTGCGGTGCTGCGGCGAGTGTCATGTCCGTCCTCCTGACGGTTTTCGACTTATAGTCGATAACATGGTTCATGGTAGCAGCGTGCAGCCCGACCCCGATCCGGCGCCCCCGCCGGACACCGCCGTCACCGAGGTGCTCGCGGCGGTGTTCACCGTCCGGCCGGGATCCGGCGGGCTGCCGGCGCTGCACCTGCTGCTGTGGCGGCGGGCGCTCGATCCGGATGCCGGGCGCTGGGCGCTGCCCGGCGGGGTGCTGCGCGCCGACGAGGACGCGGACGCGTCGATGGCCCGGCAACTGGCGCAGAAGGTGGACCTGTCCGGCGTCGCCCACCTGGAACAGCTCGGCGTGTTCTCCGACCCGCACCGGATGCCGGGACGCCGCACCGTCGCCGTCGGATTCCTCGGTCTGGTGCCGGTGGGCACCGACCCGGACCTGCCGCCGGACACGGCATGGCACTCGGCCGACGCGCTCCCCCCGACCGCGCTGGACCACGGAGCGATCGCCGAGGGCGCGCTCGAGCGGCTGCGGGCCAAGCTGTCGTACACCACTATCGGGTTCGCCCTGGCGCCGGAGGAGTTCACCATCGCGGAACTCCGCCGGATCTACGCCGCCGTGCTCGGTCACGACGTGGACCCGACCAACCTGCAGCGCATCCTGTCCCGCCGCCGGGTGCTGCTGCCGACCGGCCGGACCGCCCCTCCGGGCTCGACCGGCGGCCGGCCCGCTGCGCTGTTCCGGTTCGCGGTCCGGGAGTTGCTGGTGACCGACCCGTTCGCCGCCTTCCGCCCACCGAGTTGACCGGCCCGGCGGCCTCCCGGCGTGTGGATCCCGACAAGGCCGTCGCTCCCGGTTCGCGGCTCGCCACGAAGCGTTCCGCCCGGCCGCCCCCTACCGTGAAGGCGTGCTGGAACAACCGATGTACGCCATCGACGACGCCCGGGTGATGGAGCTGATCCGGGCCAACCCGTGGGCCATGCTGGTCAGCGAGCCGGACCGGCCGGGCGGGGACCCGGTGATCAGCCACCTGCCGGTGCTGCAGGATCCGGCCACGGACCGGCCGGTGATCCTCTCGCACGTGGCCAACGACGACGCGGCATTCCACGGGCTGGGATCGCGGCGCGCCACGGTGATCGTGCAGGGCGCGCACGGATACATCACGCCGACCTGGTACCAGGCCGAACCCTTTGTGCCCAGCTGGGATTTCGTGGTGGCGCACCTGCACGGCACACCCCAGCTGCTGGATGCCGAGCAGACCTACCGGGTGCTGGATCTGACCTGTGAGCGGATGGAGTCCGAGCGCTCCCCCGCCTGGTCACTGGACTCGGTGACCGAGTACGCCCGGCGAATCGCCCCGTGGGTGACGGGATTCCGGCTGGTGCCCGACCGCATCGTGGGCAAGGCCAAGATGAGCCAGGACAAGCCGCCGGAGATCATCGACCGCATCGTGCAGGCGCTGCGCACCGACCCGTTCCACGCCAACCCGGCGCTGGCCGACGAGGTACGCCGGGCGAACCCGGCCGGATAGCGGTCACTAGAGTTTCCCGGTCAGCAGCGGACGGAATGCCCGCACGCGCCTGCCCCACAGAGCAAGGAGCCCAGATGCCGGATCCGCAGTGGACCGATGTGCGGGACTACACCGGCCGGGTCATGGCCCAGCACTCGATCCCGGCGGTCGCGCTGGCGGCCGCGGTCGACGGCCGCGAGGTCTTCGCCGAGGGCTTCGGCGTCCGCGAACTGAACGCACCCGGCACGGTCGGCGCACCCGGCACGGTCGGCGCACCCGGCACGGTCGGCGCCGTCGGCACTGTCGGCACTGTCGGCGCTGTCGGCACCGTCACGCCGGACATGATCTTCGGGGTCGCGTCGGTCAGCAAGGGGTTCACCGCGCTGGCGATCATGCAACTGGCCGAGGCGGGCCGGCTCTCGGTGGACGACCCGGTGGTCCGCTATCTGCCGGGTTACCGGACCCGGGATGCTGCGGGCGGCGCGGCGACCACCCTGCATCACTTCCTGACCCACACCGCCGGGCTGCCACCGCTGCCGTCGCGGTTCTTCGCGTTGGCGCGTGCCGCCGCTCTCGACCCGTTCGCCTCCGCCCGGCCGGCCTGGGTCGCCGACCATCCGCCGATCGACGACGCCGACCAGCTGGTCGACTACCTGGCCGAACTCGACGTGCAACCGCTCGGGTCGCCGGGCGAGCACTTCAGCTACTCCAACGAGGGTTTCGCCATGCTCGGCGCCATCGTGGAGCGGGTGGCCGAGCAGCCGTTCGCCGACTACGTCACCGACCACATCCTGACGCCGCTGGGCATGCAGCGCAGCAGCTTCGATCGCCGCCCGCTGACCGGCCGCCCCGACGTGGCCACCCTGCACGCCATCCGCGAGACCGCGGAAGCGGACGGCCCGGCGGACGTCCAGCCGGCCGAACTGCCCACCTACGTCCCGCTGTGGTACTCCGCCGGCGGGCTGAACTCGACGACCCGGGACCTATTGCGCTACCTGGAGATCTATCGCACCGGCGGGGTCAGCCACGGTGCGCGGCTGCTGTCCGCGGACGGCATCGCCCGCATGCTGACGCCCCACACGCGGTCCACCATTCCGGGTACCTGGTACGGGTACGGCCTGCGACTCCGGCCGGATTACCACGGCACCAGGCTGGTGCAGCACGGCGGCGGGAGCAAGGGCATCTCGTCACAGGTGATGGTGGCGCCGGATCGCGGCATCACCGCCGTCGCGTTGACCAACCTGGCCGACGTGCCGTCCGAACGGCTCGCCCTGGCTCCGGTGAACACGCTGTTGGGGCTGCCGGTCGACACTCCGCCGGATGAGTACCCCACCGCGCAGTATCCGGTGTCGACGATGGCGCGATATGCCGGCAGCTACCGCGGCGGCGAGGGCACCGAGGTGCGGGTCGCGCTGCCCGGCGACCAGCTGATGGTCACGCTGGGCGGTCGCGAGCTGCCGGCCCGGCCGGTCGGCGACCACGGAGTCCTGGTGAGCCCGCCCAGCGGTGAGACGTACCTGCAGTTCCTGGTTTCGGACGGCTCGCCGGCCTGGGCGGTCTCGGTCAACAGCCGGATCCTGCCGCGAGTGGAGTAGCCGGGATCGTGGTGCGCCATCGCCCCCGGGGCTGAGTCGGCCGAAGTCCATTACCCCGGGAGAGTCGCGGCGGCGCGATTCGACCAGCACAGCTCACCCCCGGGAAAGTCGCGGCGCGGGCGCGCCGTTTGGCCGGCACCGCTCACTCCGGGAGAGTCGCGGCGGCGGGATTCGACCAGCACAGCTCACCCCGGGAGGGTCGCGGCGCGGGCGCGCCGTTCGGCGAGCACCGCCTGATCGGCCAACGCCGTGCGGGCGACCTCCAGCAGCGCCGGATCCGCGGCCAACCGCCTGACCCGTTCGATCTGCTCCGGCCCCAGCCCGAACGACGGGAAGCACCAGCGGGTCAGCCGCATCGCGCGGGCCGGGCCGCCGTCCAGGATCGCTTGCGGTAACCGGTCCAGGAAGTCGCCCATCACACCGGTCAGCAGATCATGCTGGTGCGGCTGCCAGAGCCCGCCGGCCAGCCGGGGCAGCGCCCCGATCGGCATGCCGTCGGGCGCCAGCAGCGCATCGAGGGCGGCCCGCTTGGCCTCCGGGGTGTCGGCGGCGGCCCGGGCGACGGCCGCGGACTGCCCCGCATCGGGGTCAGGGTCCACCGCCGATTCCGCGGCGATGTGCTGCTCGCCGGCCCGCCCGAGCGACACCAGCCGGGTCAGCGCGTCCCAGCGCAGTGCTTGCGGCACACCGGTTCCGGCCAGCAACTCCGACAGCGCGTCCGCCTGCTCGTCGGTCCACGCGGACCGGGCGAGCCCGTGCCAGGCGGCCAGCCAATGCGGCGACCTCGGCGCGGCGCCGGCGGCCACGTCCCGGCAGGCGCCGGCCAGCTGCGCCCCCGCCGGGCCGCGGCG
>DASSTH010000435.1:0-4140 GCA_035708025.1 Nakamurella sp.
GCTCGAACACCGGCCGGGACGCCAACGTGAACCCGACATCCCTGACGTCCACGTCGGGACGCTGACCTAGATGCTCGGCCAGGCGTTCTGCCTGCGCACGCAACGCCGCCCCCGATGCGCCCGACACCACCCATGCCACCGGCCCGCTCGGCTCGTCCGCCTCAGCCGGCTCGCGCTCGGGCGGCGCCTGCTCAAGAATCACGTGGGCGTTGGTGCCCGAGATCCCGAACGAGGAGACGGCGGCGCGGCGCGGACGGGGTACCTCCGGCCAGGACCGCGCCTCCGTCAGGATTCGCACCGAGCCTTGCGACCAGTCCACCTTGCTGCTGGGGGTGTCGACGTGGAGGGTCGGCGGCATGATCCCGTGGCGCATGGCCTGGATCATCTTGATCACACCGCCGACACCGGCAGCGGCCTGCGTGTGCCCGATGTTCGACTTCAGCGACCCCAGCCACAGCGGCTCACCGGCCCGGCCCGCACCGTAGGTCGCCAGCAGCGCTTGCGCCTCGATCGGATCGCCCAGCACCGTCCCAGTGCCATGGCCTTCGACCACGTCCACCCCGCCCGGCGCAACCCCGGCGTCGGCCAATGCCGCGCGGATGACCCGCTGCTGCGAAGGACCATTCGGCGCCGTCAACCCGTTCGACGCCCCATCTTGATTGACCGCCGATCCCCGCACCACCGCCAGCACCCGGCGATCGCGCTCACGCGCATCCGACAACCGCTCCAGCACAACGACGCCGACGCCCTCGCCCCACACCGTGCCATCGGCGGCGTCCGCGAACGACTTGCACCTTCCATCAGGCGCGAGGCCGCGCTGCCGGGAGAACTCGATGAACGGGCCCGGCGACGCCATGACCGTCACTCCACCGACCACCGCCAAGTCACATTCACCCGCACGCAGCGACTGCATCGCCAAATGCAAGGCAACCAGCGACGACGAGCACGCCGTGTCCACCGACACCGCAGGACCTTCCAAACCCAGCACATAAGCGACCCGGCCCGACACCACCGACCCCAACACGCCGGTCATATAGCCTTCAGCGTCGCCACGGTTTCCCAGCCCGTAGTCCTGGCCGAAGACCCCCGCGAACACGCCCGTCCGCGAACCGCGTAATGCAGCGGGGTCGATCCCGGCGTCCTCAAGCGCCTCCCACACCACCTCCAGCAGGAGACGCTGCTGCGGATCCATCGCGACCGCCTCACGCGGCGAAATTCCAAAGAACGCGGCGTCGAATCCCGCTACATCGTCAACAAAACCGCCCACACGTACATATGTTTTTCCTCGCGCGTTCGGGTCGGGGTCGAACAGGCCCTCCACGTCCCAGCCACGGTCCTCTGGAAACTCCGATATCCCTGCGCTGCCCGACGCGACCAAATCCCACAAGCCGCCGGGCGAGTCCACACCACCGGGGAAGCGACATCCCATCCCCACTACCGCGACCGGATCCCCGGCCTTCACCGCCACCGGTACCTCTGCGTCCCGTCGCGCGGTATCCGGTAGGAGGAGGCCGCGCACATACTCGGCCACCTTCGATGGAGTCGGATGGTCGAAGGCCAGCGTCGCCGGTAAACGCAGCCCGCTGACGACCGTCAGCTGGTTGCGGAGTTGCACGGCTGTCAAGGAGTCCAGCCCGAGATCATCGAAGGGGACGTCCAGCCCCACGCTCTCGGCACTGGCATGTCCCAGCACCGCCGCGACTTGGCGTCGCACGACATCGAGCACTATGCGGCGTTGCGCCGCAGGGTCCAGGCCGGTGAGGCGTTGGCGTAGCTCCGTAGTGGGGGCGGGGTTGCGTCGGCGGCTGGTGGGGGCCAGCCCGGTCAGCAGCGGCGGCAGCATGCCGGCGGCGGCGCGGGCGCGGAGCGCGGTGGTGTTCCATTGGGTGGCGACGACGTGCGCGTCGGGCTGCCGGACCGCATCGTCGAAGAGTGCGAGGGCATGGCCGGTCGGCAACTGCCGCACGCCTTCGCGGTCCATCCGTGCGGAGGCCGTTGAGCCGAGCCGTTCCGTCATTCCGCCGATCGGGGCCCAGGGGCCCCAGGCCAACGACACGGCGGGGAGTCCGGCGGCGCGGCGGTGTGCCGCGAGCCCGTCCAGGAAGGTGTTCGCAGCGGCATAGTTCGCCTGCCCGGGGCCGCCGAGCGTCCCCGCGAGCGAGGAGAACAGGACGAAGAGACCAAGGTGCAGGTTCTTGGTGGCCTCGTGCAGGTACCAGGCGGCGTCCGCCTTGGCGGCCAGGACATGGTCCAGCCGCTCGCCCGACAGCGATTCGATGACGCCGTCGTCCAGGATTCCGGCGATGTGCACCAGCCCGGCCAGACGGGACTCAGCGGTGATCTCCGCGATCAGCCTGGTCACCGCTTCGCGGTCGGACACATCGCAGGCCACGAGGTCGATGCGCGCACCGGCGGCGGCCAGTTCGCGCCGCAGCGCGTCCGCTCCGGGGGCGTCGCCGCCTCGCCGACTCGCCAGGACGAGGTGTCCCACCCTGTATCGGGCCACCAGATGACGTGCCATCGCCGCGCCGAGTCCACCGGTGCCGCCGGTGACCAGCACCGTCCCGTCGAGTACTGCCTGCTCGGTTCCTGCCGGGTCTGCCGCCTTCGCGAGCCGGGCCGCGTGCATCGTCCCCGTTCGCATGACGATCTGCGGCTCTCCGGAGGCCGCGATCGCGCCGAATGCCACCGTGTCGTCGGTCGCGTCGGCGTCGAGATCGACCAGCGTGAAGCGGCCCGGATGCTCCGACTGGGCCGACCTCACCAATCCCCAGACCGCCGCGCCGGCCAGATCCGCGACGTCCTCCCCCGGTAGCGCGATCGCGCCCCGGGTCACGATCACCAGTCGCGCGCTCGCGTACCGGTCGTCGGTCAGCCACGTCTGGATCACCTCCAGCATCTGGAGGGTTGCGTCATGTGCACCGCCGACCACATCGCGGGCGGCCGGGCGCGACTCGATCACGACCGTGCCCGTCACCGGCCCGTCGTGGTCTGCCGCCTCCGACCAGGGCTGCCAGGGCACGTCATCCGCTTGGATATGCGGTACCGGTATCGGTGACCATCGAACTTGGTAGAGCCCCGAGGTCTCCCTTCCTGCCGACTGCAGGTTCGGCACGGGTCGGGGTGTCAACGAGCGAACCGACAGCACCGGCAGCCCCACCTCGTCCGTCACCAGCACCGACACGGCACCGGACCCTTCGGCCGGTGAGATGCGCACGCGCAGCGAGGAAGATCCCGCCGCGTGCAAGCGAACGCCTTCCCAGACGAACGGCAGAGTGATGGCCTCGGGATCTCCCAGGCTGCCCAGTAGGGCCGAGTGCACTGCCGCGTCCAGCAGCGCCGGATGCATCCCGAAGCCCGCGACCGCCAGGCCCGTGTTCTCGGGGACCGCGACCTCGGCGAAGACCTCTTCTCCTTTTCGCCAGACCGCCCGGACGCCCTGGAACGCCGGACCGTACGCGTACCCGCGTTCGGCCAGATCGGCGTACCCGTCCGCGGCCTCGATCGGCTCCGCACCGGCCGGGGGCCACTCCGGAAGCGGCTCCATGGTCGACTGCTCGTCGGCGCTGAGCACTCCCTGCGCGTGGAGCGTCCAGGGCGCGGCGTCGTCCGCGTCGGACCGCCGGGAGTAGATCGACACCGCTCGCGTGTCCGAGTCGGCTTCGGACACCACAACGCGCAGGTCGACAGCCGCGCGCTGCGGCATCACCAGCAGTGCGTGCAGCGTCAGTTCGCGGACATCCGGGCATCCCACCCGATCACCGGCCTGCAAGGCGAGTTCGACCAACGCGGCGGCCGGTAGAAGGACCTGCCCGGCGACCAGGTGATCGGCCAGCCAGGGATGCGTCCGCAGCGAGAGCCGTCCGGTCAGCAGCATCCCGCCGGATTCGGGCACCGCGACCATGGCGCCCAGCAGCGGATGCTCGACGGTGTCCAGCCCTGCCGTCGTGACGTCGGCCGGTCCGGGCGCGGTCGGCGGCCAGAAGCGTTCGTGCTGGAAGGGGTAGGTCGGCAGGTCCAGCCGCCGGGCGCCGTTCAGGAGGGCCTGCCAGTGGACGTTCGCGCCGGCGGTGTGCATGGTCGCCAGCGCCGCCATCAGCGACATCGCCTCGGAGGTGCTCTTCCGGAGGACGGGTGCGG
>DASSTH010000436.1:0-6139 GCA_035708025.1 Nakamurella sp.
GTCCTCCAGCTGGTCAAGGCCCTGCTCCCGCTGGTCGGCGTGATCATCCAGCTCGCCCTGCAGCTCCTACCGATCCTGCTGCCGATCTGGATGCAGCTGGTCGGGATCGTGGTCCAGCTCCTGCCGCCGATCATGCAGATCGTGCTCGCCCTGGTCGGCGCCCTGATGCCCGTCATCCAGGCGCTGCTACCGATCATCGTGCTGCTCGCGCAGGTTTTCGCGACCGTGCTGGGGATCGTGCTGCGCGACGTGATCGTGCCGCTGCTGACCTACATCGTCGTGCCGGCTCTCCGGCTCGTCGCCACGGTCCTGACCTGGCTGGTCAAGAACGTCGTCACGCCGATCATGAACGCCTGGGTGAAGATCTTCCGCTGGGCCGTCGGCACGATCATCATGCCGATCCTCCGCTCCGTGGACGGCTTCTTGAAGAAGACGCTCGGCCCCGCGTTTCGGTGGATCAAGGACGCGGTGGTCTCCCAGTGGAAGCTGATGACCACCGGGCTGTCCGCGGCGTGGAAGTGGTTGCGCGACAACGTGTTCCACCCGCTCGGGAACTTCATCATGCACACCATCCCGGATGCGTTCTCGTCCGGGATCAAGCTGATCGGGAAGAAGTGGAACCAGCTCAAGGCGCTGGCGAAGGCCCCGATCAAGTTCATGATCGACAGCGTGTTGAACGGCGGTCTGATCCAGGCGTTCAACTGGCTCGCCGGCAAGTTCGGCTTCTCGAAGGTGAAGCCGATCCACATCAAGGGGTTCTCGGCAGGCGGCTACACCGGCCCGGGCGGCAAGTACGCCCCGGCTGGTGTCGTGCACAAGGACGAGTACGTCATCACCAAGGAGCAGGTGCGGCACATCGGTGTCGGCCGGCTCAACGCGATGTTTGGTGGTGGGCGACGTCCGCGGCTGCCGTACGCGCCGGGCGACGGGTCGCAGGGTGTGGCGCTCGGCCTGCCCGGCTACGCCGGCGGCGGCCTCGTCGGCTGGCTGAAGTCGAAGTACCGCGACATCACCAACCCGGCGCAGGCGATCAAGGACAAGGCGCTCGGCCTGCTCAAGCACATCCCGGGCGCGCCGATGTTCGCCACCGCGGTGACCGGGGCGATCAAGTCGGAGCTGTCCAAGATCTCCGCCAAGATCGGGAGCATGCTGTCGATCGGCGGCACGGACGGCTCGTACGGCGGGCCGATCACCAAGTCGATCCGCAACGTCTGGAGCTTCATCCGGCAGCAGAACCACAAGCCGTACGTGTGGGCGGGCGGAACACCGCGAGGCACCGACTGTTCGGGGTTCGTGTCGTGGGTCTACAACTACGCCCACGGCCGCTACCCCTATACCCACACGTTCTCCACCTCGAACGAGGCCGGGTACTTCCCGAAGCGGGGGCCCGGCGTGTTCCGGGCCGGGTGGGCGAACCCAGGCGAGCGCGGCGGCGGCAGCGTCGGGCACACCGCCGGCAACTACGCCGGGCTCGCTTTCGAGTCCGGGGGCGCCGGCGGGGACATGCACTACGGCAAGGGATCCACGCCGCTGTCGGCGTTCGCCCATGTTGGCACCTACGACTCGGGTGGCTACCTGCCGCCCGGCCTGTCCGCGGTGTTCAACGGCACGGGCCGGCCGGAGCCGGTGTTCACCTCCGAACAGTGGGCCGCGATGCGCCGCGGCGGCGACCAGCCGGCCGGCGGGGACACCTTCCAGTTCTTCGGCAAGCAGGGCTTCACGTACGAGGAAGTCGAGCAGAAGCGGTACGCGAAGTCCCTGGTCGCCCGGGGAGGAAGGCGGCGGTAGATGCCCATCATCGCTGGGTCCGTCGTCATCCCCCCCGGCGAAGCCGAACCGGTCCACGTCGCGGATGTGCCTGCGGCGTGGTGGATCGACCCGGCCGGGACCCGCTGGGAACTCACGGACACGACACCGGGGTCGAGGTGGTGGACGCTGCAGGGCGTGAAAGGGCTCGGTGCCCTGCCCTCGGTGGAGATCACCTCGACGCCGGTGCCGCGCGGCGGGGACCGCGTCGACCACATCCAGCCCCGCACCCGGCTGATCACCTGGCCGATGGTGTACGCCGGTGCCACACACGGCGAATACCTGGACGTGTCGAGGGCGTTGGCGGAGACGTTCGGGTCGACCCAGGCGCAGCCGGGGACGCTGGTGGTGGCCCGCCCGGACGGCACCGCCCGGCAGATCCGCTGCCGCTACCAGGACGGCTGGGAGGAGTCCGGTGGGGCCGGGTCGGGGATCCGGTGGGACACGGTCGCGATGACGCTGCTGGCGCCGTCGCCGTGGTGGACCGACACCGAACCGGTGGTCATCACCCGGCAGGGCGCGGCGGGCGGCGTCGACTTCCTCGACGACTACCCGTCGGTGTCCAGCTCGCAGACGCTCGGCGCGACCACCGTCGTCAACCCCGGCAGCGTGGAGACGTGGCCGGACTGGACGATCACCGGCCCCGCCTCGCAGATCACCGCCACCAACAACACCACCGGGCAGACGTGGACGCTCACCCCGTCGACGGTGCTCGGCGCCGGGGTCAATCTCGCCGACGGGCAGACCATCACGATCTCCGGCGACCCGATCACCGTGACCGGCCCGGGGGCCAGCCCGTGGGAGCCGGCGATCGACTGGGCCAACGGCGACCTGTGGCCGCTGCTGCCGGGCGCCAACGACATCACGTTCACCGTGTCCGGCGACGGCACCAACACGGCGATCTCGGCGCAGTTCTACCCGCGGTACCGCACCGCATGACAGCACAGGGGGCGGCGTGTACGAGTTCGCTGACCCCCGCTCCGTCAGGCTGCTCATCGCCGGCCCGGACCTGAAACCTCTCGCCCCGGTCACCTGGAGCACGGTCAAGGCGACCCTGCCGCGTAACCAGCCCGGCGAATGCACCGCGACTGCGACGTTCACGCCGGGCCTGTACGAGCTGGTGCGGACGCCGGGAAACAGGGTGCACCTGTACCACCAGGGGCGTTGGTTCTCCGGCGGGATGATCGAGTCCCGGGTGTATGCGCAGAAGACCTCGGTGTCGGATCCGCTGACGATCAACTGGACCACCGACCTCGCCTGGCTGACGTCCCGCCAGGTCTACCCCAACCCGGGGCTGGGTGCTGAGGCGCAGACCACCGCGGCGTACACGGCGTCGGGTGTCGCCGAGACCGTGATGCGGGACCTGGTCAACCTCAACGCCGGGCCCGGCGCGCTCGTCGCCCGGCAGGTGCAGGGCCTCATCCTCGGCCCGGCATCCGGTGTCGGGTCAACAGTGTCGGTGAACCTGCCGCCATCGACCTACCTCGCCGACGCGCTGCGCACCGTCGCCGACGCCGGCGGGAACCTCACCTTCGACGTGCAGGTCGTGCCGAACGAGACGACCGGCGCGCCGGAGATGCGGTTCCTGGTGTGGGGGCCGACCGACGTGTCGGGTCTGGTGCGGTACACGCCCGGCCTCGGGAACCTCAACTCGCTGTCCATCACCAGCGAGGCGCCGAAGGCGACGGTCGCGATCGTCGGGCAGGAAGCCACCACCTCCGACAGCGGTGTGGTCACGCCCGGGCTGATCGTCGAGCGTGCCGACCCTTCCGCCGACCCCCGCTGGGGCAGGTGGGAGACGTGGGTGTCGTCCACCGCCAGCTCGCAAGACAGCGTCGCCGACCAGACCACGCACATGCAGCAGGACGGCGACGTCGCCCTGCTGGACGCCGCCGAGAAGGCCACGGTGACGGCCGAGGTGGTCGACACACCGAACCGCCGGTACGGCGTCAACTACCGCAACGGCTACATCGTCGGCATGCAGCCGGCGGCCGGGCCGCCGGTGACCGACATGGTCACCTCCGTCGAGCTCAACGGCGACGCCGACAAGACGGTGACCGTCGCGCCGACGATCGGCACCGGCACCGCAGACCCCGACCGGGTCCTCATCGACCGAATCGAACAGCTGGAGCGTGCCCTGGCGCGCCTGCAGGCAGGGAGGTGACCAGGTGGCGCAGGACAGCTGGCCGAAGCCGGACCCGGCGAACAGCAACAAGCGGACCGTGGACGACTGGCAGTTCGAGCGGATGGCCGCCGCGTACTCGTACGACGGGCTGATCGGCCTGCCCAGCGACTTGCCGGTCATCTACGCCGACTCGTCGGCGATGCAGGTCAAGATCCGGCCCGGGAAGTCCGGGTACGCGCGGGGCCACTACTGGGTGTCCGACCCGTCGGCCACCGACACCGTGTCGATCGGCGCCAACAGCTCCGGGTCGACGCGGGTCGACCTGGTGGTGCTGCAGCTCGACCGGTCCACGTGGAGCGTCGACGTCGCCGTGCACGCGGGCACCCCGGGGTCGCTGGCGCCGCCGCCGACGCGGGACCTGGACGGGACCGGCGTGTACGAGGTGCCGCTGGCGGAGGTGACCGTCCCGAACGGGGCGTCCGCGATCAGCGCGGCGAACGTCGTCAACCGCGGCTGGTACCTGTCGCCGACGGGGCTGATCCTGTGCACCGCGTCCACCCGGCCGCCGGCGGTGTTCGGCCGGGACATCATGCAGCTGGACGGCAAGGGTTACCGGGCGATGGCCGACGGCACGTGGCGGATCACGCTGGAGGACACCGGCGAGGTCCCCATCACCGTCACCAACACGGGCTGGAAGACGTCGGTGGGGGCGCAGCCGTACGTGCGGCGCGTCAACGGCGAGGTCGACCTGCGCACCGGTGAGCTGGAACGCGCGTCGGTGCTGCTGGCGGACAACAGGTCGTACATCTACGAGGTGCCGAAAGGGTTCCGCAGCAACGTCTACCGGAACATCGGCGCCTACCAGGACGGCGGCTACGCCTGCGACGTGGTCCTCACCCCGATCGCGACGACCAACGGCGACCCGCCGAACACGGTGATGGTCCGCGGGCACTCCAACGCGATCGCGGCGGGGGCCAGCCTGCGCATGCACAACATCCACTACCCGGCCGACGACCTGTCCTGAAGGGGGCGTGACGATGGCACGTCAGCTGTTCGGTGCGTCCCCCGCCGACTACGTGGTCGCGGTCGGCGCCGACAACCTGGTGGTGTTCGCGCCGGGCGCGACGCTCACCGCCTGGAACGCCGCGACGGGCGGCACCCAGTACACCGACATCACCCAGGACCAGGCCGGGACGCTGCCGGTCACGACGTGGCTGGCCGGCGACGGCACCGGCAGCACCCAGGTCGGCCGGCCGGCGCAGGTGTACGGCCCGGACGGGGTCCTGTCGTGGTGGGTCGACGCCGGGTCCGGGTCGCGGGTGCTGATGATGTGCTCCGACCTGGCCGCGCTGGTGTCGCTGCTCGCCTCGGCGCTGGCGACGACCACCTCCAACCTCACCTCGCACCTGCAGGCAGTCAACCCGCACGCCACGAAGTCGACCGACTTGGCCGACTTCAAGGGCACACCGACCCCGGCCGACGGGCAGGTGCTGGTGTGGGACATCGCGCTCGGCGGGCTCCGCTGGGCGAACGCCCCGACCGGCGGGTCCGGTGGTGGGGTGTCGTTGACGGGCGGGTCGACGATCCAGATCGCCAACGGGGACACCGTGACGATGGCGCTGCGGATCCTGCTTCCTGCCGGGGACCGGACGACTGCCGGCGCCCCGAACACTCTCAGCGTGCAGTGGAACGCGGGCACAGACTCGGCGCCGAACTGGCAGGAAACGTTCAGGTTGAACGAGTACGGCGAGCTGCGGCTGCAGCCCAGCGCGGCGAACCGGGTCGCGGCCCGGATCAAGCAGTACAACGGCAGCCAGACGTCGAACCTGACCGAGTGGACCGACTTCTCGAACAACGTGCTCGCGAGCGTCGCGGCGAACGGCGCGGTCCGCGGCCCCAACAGCGGCATGATCCTGCCGTACTCGCTGACCGGGACGGTCGCGACCGGCACCGGGAAACACCGCCTCTACAACGACACCGGCGTGCCGCTGATCATCCGGGCAGTCCGGGCGTCGGTCGGCACCGCGCCGACCGGCTCGTCGCTGATCGTGGACGTCAACAAAGGCGGAACGTCGATCTTCTCGACGCAGTCGAACCGGCCCACCATCCCCGCCGGCGCCAACACCAGCGGGAAGGTCACCGCGATCAACACCACCTCGCTCGCCGACGGCGAGTACCTGACCGTCGACGTGGATGCTGTCGGCTCAA
>DASSTH010000437.1:0-5984 GCA_035708025.1 Nakamurella sp.
CGGCATCGTGCACACCATCCAGACCTTCGGCATCGACTGCAAGCTGGAGCGCACCGGCGAGCTGCGGGTCGCCACCCAGGACCACCAGGTGGAGGACATCGAGGCGGACTACCAGCGGATGCTGGACTTCGGCGACGACGCCGAACTGCTGGACGCCGCCGCGCTGCGCGCCCAGATCGACTCCCCGACCTACCGCGGGGGCGTGTGGAGCCGCGGGTCCACCGTTCTGGTGGACCCGGCCCGGCTGGCCTGGGGCCTGGCGGACGCCTGCCGGGCACTGGGCGTGCGCATCCACGAGCACTCCCACGTGCGCGGCTTGCGGCGCGACGGTGACGGGATGTCCCTGCACACCGCGTCCGGGACGCTGCGCGCCGACCGGGTGGCCCTGGGCACCAACGCCTTTCCGTCACTGCTGCGCCGGGTCCGGCCGTACGTCATCCCGGTGTACGACTACGTGATGGCCACCGAACCGCTGTCCGCGGCCCAGTTGGCGTCCATCGGCTGGCGGAACCGGCAGGGCGTCGCCGACGCCGGGAACCAGTTCCACTACTACCGGCTCACCGACGACAACTGCATCATCTGGGGCGGCTACGACGCGATCTACCACTTCGCCGGGCGCATCGACTCCGCCCTGGACCAGCGGCCGGCCACCTTCGCCCGGCTGGCCGAGCAGTTCTTCGCCACCTTCCCGCAGTTGGAGGGACTGCGGTTCACCCACACCTGGGGCGGGGTGATCGACACCTGCTCGCGGTTCTTCCCGTTCTTCGGCACCGCCTTCGGCGGGCGGGTGGCCCATGCCACCGGCTACACCGGGCTGGGCGTGGGCGCCACCCGGTTCGGGGCGCAGGTGATGCTGGACCTGCTGTCCGGTAAGGACACCGAGCTGACCACGCTGCAGACCGTGCGGTCCAAGCCGGTGCCGTTCCCACCGGAGCCGCTGCGCTCCGGGGTGGTGCAGCTGACCCGGTGGTCGATGGCCAGGGCGGACTCCAACGGCGGGCGCCGGAACCTATGGCTGCGCACCCTGGACCGCTTCGGCCTGGGGTTCGACTCGTGACCGGCCGCCCGTGTCGGGGCACCCCGACTCGCCGGCGCGAGCGGGGAGTACCCCGGCCGCCACATCCGAGCCACCGCAACCGACTTCGGGCCACCTCGTGCGGTGTCCGGACTACCGATGAAGGGGTCGACCGATGAGTGACCGTGTGATGTTCGGGCCGGACTACACCTTCCTGGGCGTGCCGCGGTGCGACCTGGCCGATCCAGGCTCGCTGCCGGCCGGCGGCGCCGTGGTGCTGGGCGCGCCGTTCGACTCCGGCACCTCCTACCGGTCCGGCGCCCGGTTCGGACCATCGGCGATCCGGGCCGCCGACTACCTGCACCACGACGGGTCGCGACCGCATCTGGCCCTGCGGGTGGACCCGCTGGTCGACCTGCCGGTGGCCGACGCCGGTGACGTGACCATGCCGCCCGGGGAGGTGCACCGGGCGCTGCGGGCGCTCAGCACGGCGGTGACGGGCGTGCTGGCGGCGGGCGCCCTGCCGGTGGTGCTGGGCGGGGACCACACCGTGGCGATGGCGGACGTCGGCGCGCTGGCCCGGCACTTCGGTGACGGGCGGATCGCCGTCATCCATTTCGACGCGCACGCCGACACCGGCGACGTGGAGTTCGGATCGCTGTACGGGCATGGGCAACCGTTCCGGCGGCTGATCGAGTCCGGCGCCCTGCCCGGCGGGCGGCTGATCCAGGTCGGGCTGCGCGGCTACTGGCCGGAGCCGGAGACGCTGGAGTGGATGGCCCGCCAGGGGATCCGCTCGTTCGAGATGGCCGAGATCGGCGCCCGCGGGCTGGCGGACGTGCTGGGCGAGGTGCTGGCGATCGCGGGTGACGGCACCGACGGGGTGTTCCTGTCGGTGGACATCGACGTGGTCGACCCGGGGTCGGCCCCGGGCACCGGCACGCCCGAGCCGGGTGGGCTGACGCCGCGCGAACTGCTGGACGCGGTGCGCCGGATCGGGCGCGAGTCCGCGCTGGTGGGCATGGAGATCGTCGAGGTGGCGCCCTCCTACGACCACGCCGACAGCACCGCCCTGCTGGCCAACCGGGTGGTGCTGGAGACCCTCGCCGGCGTCGCCCGGAGGCGGGCGGATGCCGCGGCCGGCACCGCCTTCGACGAGAGCGTGCCGGTGCTGTCCGATCGGGCCGCGCCCGAGCCGGCCGCCGTTCCGGGCCGGCTGCGGGTGCTGCTGGTCGGCGCGGGAGGGGTCGGCTCCGCCATCGCCGTCACCGCCGCCCGGCGCTCCTGGCTGGAGGCCATGGTGGTGGCCGACTACGACGCCGAGAAGGCCAGCCGTTGTGTCGATCGCACCGGCGACGGCCGGTTCGTGGCCGCACAGGTGGACGCCACCGACGAGCCAGCGGTGACCGACCTGTTGCGGCGCTACCGCTGCGACGTGCTGCTGAACGCCACCGACCCGCGGTTCGTGATGCCGCTGTTCCGCGCCGCCCTGGCCGCCGGCGTGCACTACCTGGACATGGCGATGTCGCTGTCCAGCCCGCACCCGGACGACCCGTACAACCTGCCGGGGGTCAAGCTCGGGGACGAGCAGTTCGCGATGGACGAGCAGTGGCGAGATGCCGGCCGGTTGGCCCTGGTGGGGATGGGCGTGGAACCGGGACTGTCGGACGTGTTCGCCCGATACGCCGCCGACCACCTGTTCAGCCGCATCGACGAGATCGGCGTGCGGGACGGCGGGAACCTGGAGGTGGAGGGGTACGCGTTCGCGCCGACCTTCTCCATCTGGACCACCATCGAGGAATGCCTCAACCCGCCGGTGATCTTTCAGGCCGGCCGCGGCTGGTACACCAGCGAGCCGTTCAGCGAGCCGGAGATCTTCGACTTCCCGGAGGGCATAGGTCCGGTGGAGTGCGTGAACGTGGAACACGAGGAGGTGCTGCTGATCCCGCGCTGGGTGGAGGCCGGGCGGGTGACGTTCAAGTACGGGCTGGGTCGCGAGTTCATCGAGATGCTCAAGATGCAGCACGTGCTGGGCATCGACTCCACCGAGCAGATCCAGGTCGGTGACGTGAAGGTCTCGCCGCGGGATGTGATCGCGGCGTTGCTGCCGGATCCGGCCACCCTGGGCGACAAGATGCACGGCAAGACCTGCGCCGGCACCTGGGTGCGGGGCCTGGACAAGGATGGGCGGCCCCGCGAGGTGTACCTGTACCACGTGGTGGACAACGACTGGTCCATGCGGGAGTACCGCTCCCAGGCGGTGGTGTGGCAGACCGCGGTGTGCCCGGTGGTGGCCCTGGAACTGATCGCCGACGGGACCTGGTCCGGCGCGGGTGTGCTGGGCCCGGAGGCGTTCGATGCTCAGCCGTTCCTGGACCTGTTGGTGGAGTACGGCTCGCCCTGGGGCCTGCGCGACCAGCCCCCGCGAGGATCAACTTCCCCCGGCGAGGATCAACTTGCACAAAACGCGCCAGATATGCCGGAATTGGCGTGAAGTTGATCCTCGCGGACGCCGGTCGGCTCGGCTGCAGCGTGGGCCGGGCGCAGGGCGGGACGGCCGGTCAGCTCGGGCGCAGGACTGGACGGCTGCCGGTGGTCTGGGACAGCGCGTCCGCGGCCGGGACACCCGCGGCGGCGCGCACCAGCGCTGGCAGGTACCGGTCCAGGGTCAGCACGTTGGCGCGCACCGCGCGGTCGATCAGCGCATCGGTCAGCTCGTCCCGCGCGACGGCCAGCCCGGTCCGGCAGCGCACCTGACCGGAGTCCATGTCGAACTCCAGGCAGCCGACCAGCAGCTCGGAGTTGACCGCCAGCACCAGCTCGGCGATGCCAGGGCGGGTCGGTTCCGGGATGGGCAGCGGGCAGACCGAGTACACCAGCAGCTGCTCGACCTCGTCGAACCACCAGGTCTGGCCGTACCACTCGCCGTTCTCGCCGCGATAGGCCCAGTTCACCCCGGGCCCGGACCCGACCGGTTGCACCGGCCAGTCCTGGCTCGCGAAGTACTCGCGGACCCGGTCCATGCCGGTACCGCCGCCGGGAATGCCCACTAGGCGAAGTCGAGCCGGAGGTCCTCCGGCGTGCACCCGAGAAGCTTGCACAGCTCCGGGCCGAGGGTGTCGTCCTCCTTGAGCAGGGCCGCGATCAGGCTCTGGGTGACCTTCACGCCGTCCTGGGTCACGCCGTTGACGGCCAGCGTGTTGGCCACCATCATCGAACCCATACCGTCGAACTGGCTGAGCAGCTTGATCACGGCGGCCCGTTGCTTGGCCCGCTTGGCGTCACCGCGGGTGTCCGGCACGCCGCCGTCACCCTCGCCGGTGTCCGACTTCTGCTCGTCCTCGAACTTCACCGAGGTGGGGTCGGTGAAGATGGCGAAGTGGTCGCGGCGCACCCAGTAGATGTCGCCGCGGTTGCTGACGGCCACCCAGTCCTTGGTCTGGTTCGGATCCTTGATGTCGATCAAGGTCATCTTCTCGATCTGCTGCTGGGTCCAGGCGCCCATGGCCTTGTCGGAGTCCTTCGGCGGCCGGAAGGTGCCCCAGTAGCTCAAGCCCTTGGCCAGGAACGCCTCTCGTTGGCTGAGCTTCTTGGGCGGCTTGGCCGCGTCGTAGAAGTCGTCGGCGTCGATGAACAGGATCTGGGCGCCCATCTCGATCGGCACCGCATCGTAGGCGGCGATGAACTTCTGGTCGTCGATGATGATGTAGTCCTCATCGTCGTCCAGCGTGATCTTCTCGTCCAGGGATCCCGGATAGGCCCCGTACCGCATCTCCGCGCCCTTGTGCAGCTTGACCTTCGTGCGGTTCTGGCCGGGCGGCGGCAACTGGAACGTCGTGGTCTTGTACTCCCCCTCGACGTTGTCCACGCCCGCCTCTTCGAACGTCTCGGCCCGGTTCGCCAGCTTCGTCATCGCCTTGGACTCCTCCTCGGAGTCCTGGGTGGCGACGTTCTTCTTGCCCTTGGCCCACTCCTTCATGATCGCCCAGTACAGGTTGCCGGGGGTGTACGCCATCCCCGGCAGCAGGCCCTTGCCGGGGTAGCTGCCACCGGCCGCCTTGACGATCTCCCGCGCGAACGCGGTGCAGTTGTAGCCGGTCAGCACGTACGGCGGGGGGCTGTTGTACCGCTCGATGGCCATGTCCAGGGCCTTGCCGAAGTCCTTCTGCTTGACCGGGTAGTGCTTGTAGGCCTTGGTCGGATCGCCCTCGTGCTTGATGTCGGGGTGACGCACCTCGCCGGGGCCGACCGTGATGGGGCCGGCGTAGCCGCCGTGCTCCTCGGCGTACTCGCCCGGCGAGTACAGCTTCTGTGGCCACATGCCGTAGGTGTACAGCTCCTTGAGCTGGCCGCCGACGTACGTGGACAGCCGGACCCAGGTGTGGCCGACGTCGTGGATGCCGCCGCTGAACTTCTCCACCAGTTGCTGGATCTCGCCCTCGGTCTTGCCGTCCAGGTCGCCGCGACTCAACAACGTCTTCTGGGCCAGCTTCTGCTCGGCGGCGCCCATGTCCCCGAGCAGTTCCCGCGGAGACCGGACCAATTCCCTCAGCGCGGTCTTCTTCAGGTCCTTCACGTTGCGCATCCAGGAGGTGTCCTCCTGCGCGACCGCCAGCGTCACCTTCCACTCGTCGGGCTCGGCGCCGAACAGCGCCGGGTTGGAGTAGTCCGGGTTCTCGCCCGGCCCCGACCCGCGGAAGCGGCGGTTGTGCTGCATCCGCTCCTCGTGCGTCTTGTTGTCCATGTAGTCGTCGCCGGTCTTGGTGTCTTCCACCGGCTTGGCCTTGCCGAACAGCGACTTGGCGACCTTCTTCACCTTGCCGAACACCCGCCGGATCGTCCGGGGATCCCGCTGTCGCCGGACCGCGCCGGGCACCGGCCTCACCGGGCTGGCGTTGTCGAACGTCTTGTGCCGCAGGCCGTCCATCACCGAGTCGGCGACCCGGTCGGCGGCCGCCTCGGCCGGGTC
>DASSTH010000438.1:0-3356 GCA_035708025.1 Nakamurella sp.
ACACCGAATCGAAACCCTGCTCCTCCGCCTGCACCGCATAATCAGCCAACTCCACCGGGCCGAACTGCTCAGCAGAAGCCTTGTACCCCAACCGCAATGCCATGCACGCCTCCGACGGTTCCGGGGCGCCCGAACCCTGCCGGGGGGCGCCGGCCTGCTGCTCACCCTACGGCGGGCGACGGTGGCGACGGTGGCCAGGTCGCACGGCCCGATGAAATACTTGACACCGGGTATCCGGTCATTAATACTCGACTTCGAGTAATTGAGGAGGAGGTGGCGATGGCCGAGGCTCGGCTCTCCAACCCGCTCGCGCTGGCGGTGCTGGTGTTGCTGTTCGAGCGGCCCATGCACCCGTACGAGATGTCCACCACGCTGCGCTATCGGCGCAAGGAGGACAGCATCAAGCTCAACTACGGCTCGCTGTACTCGGTGGTCGCGTCGTTGGAGAAGTCCGGACTGATCGAGGTCAAGGAGAGCGTCCGGGAGGGCAACCGGCCCGAGCGCACCGTCTACCAGCTCACGCCGGCCGGGGAGACCAAGGCCACGGCGTGGCTGTCGGAGCTGTTGTCCACCCCGGTCAAGGAATACACCCGGTTCGAGGCGGCGCTGTCCCTGATCGGCGCGATCGACCCGGACGACGCCATCCGGCAGTTGGAGTTGCGGCTGGGCTCGCTGATCCTGCAGCAGCGGGCGGATGACGGCATCCGGTCCGCCGTGCCCGCCGGGTTCCCGCGCATCTTCATGATCGAGAGCGAGTACCAGCGGGCGCTGCTGGACGCCGAGGTGCAGTTCGTCCGGAACCTCATCACCGATCTCAAATCCGAGAACCTGACGGGCGTCAAGCAGTGGCGCCGGATGCACGAGTTGCGGTCGGCCGGCGTGCCGGCCGACGAGATCTTCGCCGAACTGACCGCCATGACGGCCGGCAGCACCGACTGGCTGGAGGACCCCACGACGAGAAGCTGACAGCAAGCGGCTCCTGCCGGTGCGGCAACACCGGGCAGGAGCCGCCCGAGAACCTCGAGTCGCGCCGGCTCGCACCCGCGGAGAACCCAAGGCCTGCCATCCCAGGATATCCGGGGCAGCGATCCCGCCCGACTCCTTCCGATCCCACCGATCCGACGAAGGAGCAATGCTGCCATGCCAGCACCAAGGGCGTTCCCGAACGCCACCATCCGACCGGCCGGGCCGAACCGGAGCGCCGCACCGGGGAGCGCTGCGATCCGCGCCACCGACCTGCACAAGACCTACGGCACCGGCGACAAGGCGGTGGCCGCGGTCGCCGGGATCAGCCTCACCGTGCCTGCCGGAACCATCTTCGGCCTGCTCGGCCCCAACGGAGCCGGCAAGTCCACCACCGTCAAGATGCTCACCACGCTGGCCCGACCGGACTCCGGCACCGCCGAGGTGGCCGGCGTCGACGTGATGCGCGACCCCGCCGGGGTGCGCCGGCGGATCGGCTACGTCTCACAGAAGCCCGGCTTCGACCCGGTGGGCACCGGGCGGGAGAACCTGGTCCTGCAGGGCCGGGTGCACGGCCTGCGGGCCGCGTCGGCGCGGCGGCGCGCGGACGCGCTGCTGGAACGCTTCGGGCTGGGCGCGGCGGCGAACCGGTTGCTGCGCACCTGGTCCGGCGGCATGCAGCGCAAGCTGGACGTGGCGATGGGCCTGATCCACCAGCCGGACGTGCTGTTCCTGGACGAGCCGACCACCGGACTGGACCCGGAGGCCAGGGCCGACATGTGGTCGGAGATCGCCACTCTCGCCGGGGACGGCGGGTTGACCGTGCTGCTGACCACGCACTACCTGGACGAGGCGGACCGGCTGGCCGGCCACCTGGTGATCATCGAAGCGGGCCGGGTGGTGGCATCCGGCACGCCGGACGAGTTGAAGAGCGAACTGCACGGCGACTCCGTACGGATCGGCCTGGCCGCACCGGATGTCGCTGCGAAGGCGGTGACGGTGCTCGCCGCGGCGGACCAGGTGCTGGAGGTGACGGCCGACGGCGCTCGGCTGCGGGCCAGGGTGCCGGACGGGGCCCGCGCGCTGCCTGGCCTGCTGGCCGCGCTGGACGCGGCGGCGATCCCGGTGGTCGACGTCACCGTCGCCCGCCCGTCACTGGACGATGTCTACCTGCGCCACGCGGGTCGTTCCTTCCGCAGCGCACCGGAACGCGCGGACGGCGCGGCCGGTACCACCGACGGCTACCGGTCGGCCGCCGCGAGCGGAAAGGCGGTGGCGTGATGACAATCTCGACCGTGTCGACACGCATGCCCGGCGCCCCGGATACCGTCACCGTCCGGCGCACCGCACCCACCGCATTCCTGGCGCACTCCTGGCTGCTGACCGTGCGGTCGCTGCGCACCCTGCTGCGGATGCCCGCCTACCTGGCCTTCACCCTGGTGCAGCCGATGATCTGGCTGCTGCTGTTCGGCGCGCTGTTCACGAATATCGCCAGGCTCCCCGGGTTCGGCACCGGCTCGTACCTGGAGTACCTGACCCCGGGCGTCATCGTGATGACCGCGATGTTCAGCGCGGGTTGGGCCGGCACCACGTTCATCCAGGACATGGACCGCGGGGTGATGGACCGCAACCTGACCTCGCCGGTCAACCGCGGTGCGTTGATCGCCGGATCGCTGGCCTACCAGGCGGTGACGTGCATCGTGCAGTCGGCCATCGTGCTGGGGGTGGGGGTCGCAGCCGGGGCCCGGTTCCCGGCGGGACCGGCCGATGTGCTGGCGGTGTTCGGGTGCGCGGTCCTGCTGGCGGTGATCTTCGCGGCGTTGTCGGACGCGATGGCGTTGTTGCTGCGCCAGCAGGAGGCACTGATCGGGCTCTCCCAGTTCCTCACCCTGCCGCTGACCTTCCTGTCGTCGGTGATGATGGCGCCGGACCTGATGCCCGGCTGGGTTTCGGCGGTCGCCCGGTACAACCCGGTGGACTGGGCGGCGGTGGCCAGTCGCTCGGCACTGTCCGGACATCCGGACTGGGGGCTGATCGCCGGACGCGGCGGGCTGTTGCTGGCGGTGGCGATACTGATGGGGGTGCTGGCCACCAGGGCATTCCGCAGCTACCAGCGCTCGGTCTGACCCAGCGCCGCTCGTGCGCCCTGCAGATTGCGCCCTGCACGCGCCTGCTCTTGCGTCCTGCAGATTGCGGCGTAATAGCGCGCAATCTGCAGGACACATTGACGCTGGAGCCCCCGTGGCGGTGGCCGTCAGGCGCCGGCCACCGCGGAGCGCACCACCTCGCCGATCTGCTCGGCTTCGATCAGGAAGCCGTCGTGGCCGAACTCCGAGTGGATGGTCCGCAGCGGCCGGGCACCCCGCACGCCGCTGGCGATCCGGGCACCCTCG